>NZ_RCOD01000074.1:0-104453 GCF_004307505.1 Pseudomonas sp. Sample_11 | reverse complement strand
TACGGAGCATTTTCTTTGAGCGCTGCGCAGATTGCTAGGTTTTCACACAGTCTGTGGCGCCGGGTTTTTTGTGTCTGGCCGTCAGAAAGAGGAACGATTGGCGGCAGGGCTTTTCGAACGTGATACATCCCACACGCTCAAGAGGTGCACCATGACCCCTGAAACTGAAGGCAAAGAAGAGAAGGGCCCGAGTGGATTGCCGTTTATCAATGATCCGGGGAATGAAGATCCCGGCTCGCTGATGGATGATGCGACGGTGCCGTTGAATGATGCGGATGAGGCGGATATGGAGTATGAGGAGGATGGGGATGAGCAGTGAGGTGGGGTTGAGGTGTTGAATGATGGTTTAAGGGCCTGACTCAGCAGGCCCTACAGAAAAATCTGTTCCTCAGAATGATACGTCGATTCTTTGTGCTCTGATTTTTACAAACTGACCATTGAGGTGCGGAAAATCGAAGTGGATATCTTGATCCGCAAATTCGACGAACGACTTGAGCGTATCGCCTTCTAAGCGCCCGTAGATATCGCATGAGAAACCATTGTCAAGCATCTCGACACGTGTTTCGCTGCTTTCACATGTTGAGATGTCTATTTCGTCCGGCAGCACCATTTCGAACTCGGCTGAGTAGGTCTCACCTACTTCGATGACTGACGGGCAGTGGCCTGCGAAACATCTCACAGTCACACCGTTGATGCTGAGCAGGACCATCTCCTCAATCATGGGGTCAATTTCAACGATATTTACCAGATACTTTTTAATCATCTGCAGGTCTCACCGTTTTGTCTTTCCCGGCTCCATTTATTGTTCGCCATAATTCTTTTCCACTCTTGGCGTGGAGCGTCGTGATTTCATTTTTATTATTGGTACCTACGAAAGCGAATTTTGCCTCGCCCTTTCTATTGGTTCCCATAAGACGCAGATAACCTGATCGGGCTTCGCCTTTGTACTCGTACTCAATGCGCGTGCCGTGATTTATAACCATTCTCGCAGTAGACAGGTACTCTTCCTGGCTCGTCGCGTTGAACTCCGCCCCATGTTTTTCATAGTGTCCGGCCAGTTTTTCATTGCTGCCAAAATTTTGGGGCGGTGACCTAGGTGCGGGGACTGCTGGCTCCCCCTCATCAACCTTAACCCCATCACTTGCCCCCGGAACCTCACACCCAGGCTTATTCGGCGGTGGGCAATTGGACGTCAACCCCAACGGATCCACCCACCCCGTCGGATTCGGCACGTACTGGTACTGGTTCAACCCACCCGCCAGCTTCACCGGATCCGGTGTCAGATACCTTCCCAATCTCGGGTCGTAATACCGATGCCGGTTGTAGTGCAGCCCACTTTCAACATCGAAATACTGCCCCTGAAACCGCAGCGGTTGGTCGAGGTAGTCTTCGCCGGCGAGGGTGACGGCGGCGACTTTGCCGTAGGCGTCGTATTGCGCGGACCAGACGATTTCGCCGCTGTAGTCGGTGAGTTCCTGTGGGGTGCCGAGGTGGTCGAGTTGGTAGTAGAACGGGCAGGCCTTTTTCGGGCCTTTGCCGTCGAGCATCGCGAGTGGGCGGAAGGTGCCGGGTTCGTAGAGGAAGCTGCGGTATTGCGTGGCGCTGCTTTCGGCGACGAGGTGTTCGCCTTGCCAGAAGAATTCGGTGACGGCGCCGTCGACGGTTTTGCGGATACGGCGGCCGAAGGCGTCGTATTGATAAGTGGCGGTCTGGCCGTCAGGGCGGGTCAGGCCGATCAGGCGGTGCTGGCAGTCGTAGCGGTATTCGGTGACCAGGGTCTGGCCGTGGCCTCGGCGTTCGCGGATCAGGTTGCCGAAGGCGTCGTAGTCGTAATGACGGTCGCCCTGCATCAGCAGGCGATTGCCCTTGATCTGCGCAGGGCCGGGGCGGTCCTGCATCAGCAGGTTGCCGGCCGGGTCGTGGGCGAAGGATTCGGGCAGTTCGTCGCGTGAGTGACGTACGCGGATCAACCGGTCGAGGGCGTCGTAGCCGTAGGTGCGCTGGCCGTGGCGGCTGTCGGCGATGTGCTCGAGATTGCCGTTGGCGCTGTAGGCATAATCGCGGCGGTACAGCGAGGCGTGGCGATGACCTACAGCATGGGCGAGCAAGCGGCCCTGATCGTCGTAGGAATATTCGCTGAGCAGCAGACCCTGCTGGCGTTGCTGTTCACGACCGCAGTGGTAGACGTGGCGCGTGAGCGGCGTGCCGTTGAGGTCGATGGCCGACAGCGCACCGCCCTTGGCATAGTGATAGTCGAGCTTGCTGTTGTCCGGCAGGCGCAGGCGTTTGAGCTGGCCGCACGCGTCATAGGCGTAACGCAAGGTGCCCCAGCCCTGATGCTCGGTGATCAGCCGGTCCTGACGGTCGTACTCAAAGGCCAGCGGATGGTTTTGCCCGTCATCGACACCGATCAACCGACCGAGGCGGTCGTAGTCATAGCGGATCTTGGCGCCATCGGGCAGGGTCTTGACCAGCAAACGTCCAGCCGCGTCGCGCTCGTACCGGGTGACCAGCGATAAACCCTGCTCGCCGAACTCGGTCTTCTCCAGCAGGTGCCCGTTGAGGTCGTAGGCATAGGCAGTCCGGCGCCCATCAAACCCGGTTTCCTGTCGAATCAGCCCGGTCGGCGTGTAATCCAGTCGGTACTTTTCGCCCGATTCGTTTTCAATCTCGGTCAGCAACAGCCGCGCATGGTCATAGCGATACTGCACGCGGGTGCCGTCAGGATTGATCCGCCGCGAGACCAGGTGCAGGTCATCGTCATATTCATAGCGGGTGATACGACCGAGCTCGTCACGTTCTGCGGTGATCTGGCCGTAGGCGCCGTAGCTGTAGGCGCGCGTGCTGCCCGTAGGAGAAGTCGTCAGGATCAGTCGGCCGGCGGCGTCCCACTCCTGACGGCTGACGACACCAAATTCGTCCTGAGTGGTAATCCGCCGGCCCAGCGCATCGTAGGAAAAGCGCCGCACGCCGCCATCGGGCAGGGTTTCCTCGATGAGCTGGCCCAGCTCGTTCCACACCCAGCGGTGGCGGCTGCTGTCCGGATAACGCAGCGACAGCAACTGCCCGCGCAGGTTGTAGTAGTAATGGGTGACCTGGCCGTCGGGATCGACCGCTTCGGTGACGGCGCCTTCAGCGTTGCGCCGATAGATCCACACCGCCTCACCACGGCAACGCTTGTAGAGAAAACCGTTGCGGTACTCGTAGGACGTTGGTGCATCGTCCGGCGGAATCACCGCGATCAGCCGTCCGACTTCGTCGTAGCGGTATTCGGTGACCGCGCCCAACGCATCCTGCTCGGCGATCAAGCGCCCCTGCTGGTCATAGGCCTTGAGCTGCTCGCCGCCATCGGCCGCAACCTGGCGCACCAGCCGCGCGCGCTCGTCGTGGACGTAGACTTCTTCGGTGCCGTCGACGTAATGCACGGTCACGCTGGCGTCGTCATCGTTCCAGACGTAACGGGTGTTCATCTGCGAGAACGACGCCCAGTGGCGCACGCAGCGCGCCGCTTTGCCCTCGCGCTGCCACTCCCAGAAGAAGCTGGCACCGCCGGTCAACTGGCGCTGGAGGATGACGTGGTGGTCGTCGTAGTCGTAGCGCTCGCTGTCGCCGACCGCGTTGGTCGCGACCAGCAGGCGTTGCCGGGCATCGAAGCTGTAGGTGGCAAGGTTTTGCTCGGTGGTCCACTCGCCCTGAACAAAAACTTGGTAATCGATCGCCACCAGCTGCGCGCGGTCATAGCGCAACAGCAGGGCGCGGCCGGCGCCGTTGTCCAGACGCTGAATGCGGTCGGAGCGATCGCGTTGCAGGGTCAGACGATTACCGTAGACATCGCTGATTGCGGTCAGCCGGCCGGCGCGAAAGTGATAGAACCGCGCACTATCGCCGGCCAACGCCAGAATCAGTTCTTCCGGCTCATCGCCAAGAAAGATCGCCGCCCGCGACAGGCTGTTGTGAATCGCCGGGCGCGCGACGTTGGGCAGGGGAAAACGAGTGCGGCGGTTCTCGTGGTCGATCCAGATCACGCCATCACCGTCGAAGGCCAGCCGATGGGCCAGCGTGTGGCTCCAGCCGAAACCCAGGCCGATGTCGATCTCGACCGCGCTGCTGCGGTACAAACGGGTGAACTCGAAGGGCAACACGCCGTCGAGCACGGCGTCGGTCAGGGTCAGCAGTTCTTCGCCGGTGACCATCGACACCGGGCAGCCATTGGTACAGGTTTTGGGCACGCAATCGGCGGCGTCGCCGTTGGGGTTTTTCGATTGGTCGGGGACGTCGTCGTGTGGCTCATGGCGCTCAAGGCGCGCCATGTTTTGAGATTTGTCCCGCGCGAGTGGCGCCGGATTCGGCACGCTCAACACAACTTCATTGGCTTGGCGAATGTTCAGCGGAATCGATGGCGTCGGCTTCAGCTCCACCTCGCGCGCATGAAACATCAGCGGCTTCAGCGTGCTCGCGTGCTGCTTGAGCTCCGGCGTCGAAGTCAGCTCAGCCAGACGCAAGGCTGACGCGGCCAGCCATTCCCGCGCCCGTGGCGACTTGATCTTCGCCAGGACCTTGCTGCTCAAACGCAGCGATACGCCGGCACCCCCGGCGACGCGCATCAACAGGAAACTGATGAGCAACTCGGTGCGAACTTCGGCCGTCACCTCGGCGAGGTATTGCGGCGGCAGCATCTTCAGCCAACTGGTGAACGCGGCCAGATGAATGAACAGCAACGGCTCGTCGCTGAGCATCAACAAAGCGTTGGCAATCGCCTCGCTGGAAGCCGCCAGCAGCGCCTCAAGTTCGGCTTCGCTCAGGTATTCCAGGAGCTTTGCGCTGTGCTCCTGCAGATCGGCAAGTAGGGCGAACAGTTGTTGAATGTCATCCCAGACGCCATTCAGGGCTTTTTCCAGGCCGCGCCAATCGGCCCGTTGCAACTGTCCGTAACGATCAAGAAAGCCGGCGCTGGAAAACTCCGTCCACTGCGGTTGGAAGCCTGTCCATTCGCTGCGCAGCCAGCCTTCAAGACCGGCAATCACGCCTTCATATGAGGCATACAGGGCGCGGACATGGTCGGTAGAAACATCGGGAAAGAAGGTGACGCGGTAGCGCTGGCTCCGCACGCAATCGGTGACCTCGAGGATCCCGCTCGGGCCAATGGTGTAGCGCAGTGGTTCGCCGAAGGTCAGCACACCGTCGACGTCGCTGAGCAGCGGTTCGAGGGTCACCGGGGTGTCGCCGATCGGCACGAAGCGCGCGGTTTCGAACAAATGCACCAGGGTCAGCGGCCCGCTGGCCGGACACATGACCACCGATGAGCTGACAGGTGCGCGCGAGGTGATCGGCGCGCTCAGTTGTACGTCATTGCCAACCTTGAACACCTGCTCGATGTCCAGCGCGGTCCCGGTCCAGAACTGCTCGGCCCAGGCGTCGTAGTTGTTCAGGCACAGGCGGAACTCGTCGATCAGCGCTTCGAAATCTGGCTGCTTCGGATTCAGGGCGGCCACCACCAGCAGTCCGATGCTGTTGTTCAGGGCCAGGAGCCGATCGGGTTGAAACATTCGCAGTCGCTCGCGCATGTGAAAAAACGGGAGCGCGGACTTTGCGGGGGATCAAAAAGGAAAGAAGTCGGGGAAGTAGGCAGTGTCTGTAGGAGTTTTCGCTAAATGCGAAAAGGCGTCGATGGCATTGCCCGTTGCTCAATGTCCATCGGCCTCGCTATGCTGCTGAACCCATTAATCAGATCCGCGTTGCGGCACGTTGCCTGTCGCCCGGGATGTCTTTGTTAACGGATCCGATGATGAATGCACCGCTGAAGACGTTCGGCCCGATCAAGGCCGTGATTTTCGATATGGACGGTTTGCTGCTCGACACCGAGGGCATTTACACCGAGGTCACCTCGCTGATTGCCGGGCGCTACGGGAAAACCTTCGACTGGAGCGTCAAACAAAACATCATTGGTCGCGGTGCCAATGACCTGGCCAATTACGTGGTGCAGGCGCTGGAACTACCGATCACTCCGGAAGAATTCCTGCAGATCCGCGAGCCGCTGATGCGCGAGCGTTTCCCCAAGGCGCAGGCGATGCCGGGGGCCGAAGCGCTGGTGCGTCACCTCAAGGCGCACAACATCCCGATCGCGGTGGGCACCAGTTCGTCGCGCCAGTCGTTCGGGCAGAAAACCACTTTGCATCGCGACTGGTTTGCGCTGTTCGATTTCATCGTCACGGCGGACGATCCGGAAGTCGGCGCGGCCAAACCGGCGCCGGATATTTTCCTCACCGCCGCCCGGCGTTTGGGCGTTGCGCCCAAGGATTGTCTGGTGTTCGAGGATTCGCCGTTTGGCGTCACCGCAGCGAAAGCGGCAGGCATGACCGCGATCGCCATCCCCGACGCAGCGATGGCCGATGAGAAATATGCCCACGCTGACGGCATTATTCGCTCGCTGAAAGATTTCACGCCCAGCGTATTTGGCCTGCCGATGCTGGAACTGGCTTGACCGCTTAAACATAAACGCCGCCCTTCTATAAAGAAGGGCGGCGTTTTTTTTGCCGGTCTGTCAGGCGCCGAAACCACCGTCGATGGTCAGGCTGGCACCGGTGATGTAACCGGCTTCCGGCCCGGCCAGGTAGGCGACGAAGCTGGCGATTTCATCGGCGGTGCCGTAACGACCGACGGCCATCAGCGGGATCAGGCTGTCGGCGAATTCGCCGTGGGCCGGGTTCATGTCGGTGTCGACCGGGCCAGGTTGCACGTTGTTGATGGTGATGCCCCGTGGGCCGAGGTCGCGGGCAAGGCCTTTGGTCAGGCCGACCAGTGCCGATTTGCTCATCGCGTAGACACCGCCACCGCCGAAAGGCATGCGGTCGGCGTTGGTGCTGCCGATGTTGATGATCCGCGAGCCTTCGCCCATGTGTTTCGCTGCTTCCTGCGAAGCAATGAACACGCTGCGCACGTTGATGGCCAAAGTCTGATCGAAGTCTTCCAGTTTGAAATCTTCCAGCGGCGCGATGGCCAGTACGCCGGCGTTGTTGACCAGAATGTCCAGCCGGCCAAACGCTTCGACGGTGGCGCTGACGGCGTGGCGAATCGCGCCGGCATCGGCGCTGTCAGCCTTGATCGCCAAGGCTTTGCCGCCGTTGCCGGTGATGCTGTTCTGTAGTTCTTCGGCTTTGGCGGCGGAGCTGACGTAAGTGAAAGCGACGGCGGCGCCTTCAGCGGCCAGGCGTTTGACGATGGCTGCGCCGATGCCGCGCGAACCGCCTTGAATCAGAGCGACTTTGCCGCTGAGGTGTTGAGTGGTCATGTTCGATCTCCAAGTGTTCGAGGCGGAATGCCTTGGTGTTGGTGCCGAGTATCGGCGTGGCATCGACAACCGGGTAGACCATGATTGCTATAGTCTGTGTAAACCAGAAGTTTATAGTGGCGATCATGGAAACGTTCAGCAGTATCGAATGCTTTGTGCGCAGCGCCGAAGTCGGCAGCTTCGCCGAAGCCGCGCGACGCTTGAGCCTGACCCCGGCGGCGGTCGGCAAGAGCGTGGCGAAACTGGAGGCGCGGCTTGGCGTGCGGCTGTTCCAGCGTAGTACACGCAGCCTGACCCTGACCGAAGCGGGGCAGCTGTTTTTGAGTGAAGTCAGCGCCAGCCTGACCACCATCCAGAATGCCGTGGCCAATCTGGCCAGTGCCGGCGGGCAACCGGCCGGCACGCTGAAAGTCAGCATGGGCACGGTGTTCGGCCGTCTGTATATCGTGCCGCTGCTCGGTGAGTTTCTGCGGCGTTATCCGGCGATCAACCCGGACTGGCATTTCGATAACCGCCAGGTCGATCTGATCGGGCAGGGATTCGACGCGGCGATTGGCGGCGGCTTTGAACTGCCACAAGGCGTGGTTGCGCGCAGGCTGACACCGGCGCATCGGGTGTTGGTGGCATCGGAGGACTATCTGCAAAAACATGCGCCGATCAGCCATCCCGATGACCTCAGGCAACACGACGGCATTCTGATTCGCTCACCGCAGACCGGGCGCGTGCGTTCCTGGCAACTGACTCACCGCGATCAGCAACACAGTCCGCTGACATTGCGGGCGCGGATGACCATGAGTGATTCCGAGGCTGCCTGTGCAACGGCGATGCAAGGTTTGGGCATTGCGCTGGTGAGCATGCCGTTTGCGGTCGCGTATCTCCAGGCAGGGACGTTACAGCGGGTGCTGCCGGACTGGTTTGTCGATGACGGCAACATTTCGATCTATTACGCCGAGCACAAATTGTTGCCGGGCAAGACCCGGGCGTTTGTGGATTTCGTGATTGAACAGTTTGCTGAGCAGGGACTGGGGCGGCGGTTTAGTGCTATCTGAGCCAGGCACCAAACCGAGTTGCGGCTATCGCGGGCAAGCCCGCTCCCACAAGTTTTGAGTTGCTCACACATGTTGCAAAGAACACAAAACCCTGTGGGAGCGGGCTTGCCCGCGATGAACGATAACTCGGTCTATCGAGCAAAGCGCTGCGCCCAGCCAACAATATTCTTCGGCCGTGGCGTCGCATAAGTCCGCACCTTCGACGTCGACAACTTCAAACGCACCAGCGACTCGGCAATCGTCACCGCCGCCGTCACGCCATCCACCACCGGCACGCCGGTGCGCCGGCGGATCTGCTCGTCCAGCCCGGCCATGCCGCCGCAGCCCAGGCAAATTACCTCGGCCTTGTCCTGGGTCACCGCCAGTTCGGCCTGCTGCACAATCGCTTCCAGTGCGCGCTGCGGTTCGTGTTCCAGCTCCAGAACCGCCAGACCACTGGCGCGCACCGAGGCACAGCGATCCCACAGGCCGGACAATTTCAGCCGATCCTCGATCAGCGGCACGGTGCGATCCAGTGTGGTCACCACCGAGTAGGCATGGCCGAGAAACATCGCGGTGCTGGCCGCCGCATCAGTGATATCTACCACTGGCACGTTGAGCAGTTCCTGCAAGCCTTCGCGGCCATGTTCGCCGTAGCCGGCCTGGATCACCGCATCGAAGGGTTGATCGTAGGCCATCACCCGGTCCATCACGGCGATGGCGGCCAGGTAGCTTTCGAAATTGCCTTCAATCGATTCGGCGCCGAAGAATGGGGTCAGGCCGACGATTTCGGTACCGGGTGAAGCGACGGCCTGCGCCGAGCGGGCGATGGCGTCGGTGATGGATTCGGTGGTGTTGACGTTGACCACGAGAATACGCATGGAAAATCCTTATTGCGGGCAGTGGTGCGGCCCGAAAACCGGGCCGCGAAGGGATCAGTGGCTGACGTTATCCACAGCGATGCATTCGCCGCTGACTTCGGCGTAATGCGTCTGGCGTTTGGCGATGATCAGGTAAAGCATGCCGGCGATACCGGCACCGATCAGCCAGGAGAACGGCGAAACACTGTGGAAACCAGGTACCAGGGCCAGGACGATGGCGATCAGCGCTGCAGGAATAAACGCCGCCACCGCGCGGAAATTGATGCCGCGGCTGTAGTAATAAGCGCCGTTGGGGTCTTCGCTGTAGAGCTGCGGCACGTTGATGCGGCCTTTGCGGATCAACCAGTAGTCGACCATGATCACCCCGTACAGCGGGCCGAGCAGGGCGCCGAGGCCCGACAGGAAATACACGATCACCAGCGGGCTGTTGTAGAGGTTCCACGGCAGGATCAGCACGGCAATGGTCGCGCTGATCAACCCGGCGCGGCGGAAGGTCAGGTACTTCGGCGCCAGGTTGCTGAGGACGAACGCCGGGGCGACGAAGTTGGCCATGATGTTCACTGCGACGGTGACGATCAGAAAAGCCAGGCAGCCGAGCACCAGAAAGAATGTGTTGGGGATCGAGGCGATGATTTCGGTCGGGCTTTCGATGATTCGCCCGTTGATCTGGAACTGCGCGCCACACAGCAACACAGTAATCGCGGCGAATACCAGAATGTTCACCGGCAAACCCCAGAAATTTCCCACCTTGATGGTTTTGCGGCACGGCGAAGAACGGGCGAAATCGCAGAAGTTGAGGATCAGCGTGCCGTAAATCGCCAGCCACAACGCGCCGCCGGCAAAGATGTTGCGCCACATCTCGCCACCGGTCAGCGGCTCGCGGATCGACCAGGCAATGGTCGCGTTGGCCTGGAAGTACATCCACCCGGCGAGGGCAGCAACGGTCAGCAGAATCACCGGTCCGGCAAACGCCTCGTAACGGCGCACCATCTCCATGCCGTAGGCGAGGATCGCCAGTTGCACCAGCCAGATGGCAACGAAGCACACCCAGCCCAGAGTCGACAGGCCGAGAATCGAGTTGTGATCGTATTCGGCAAAGCCCGGATGCACGGCGGTCAGCAGGACGCGGAATACCACCGAGGCGAGGTACGTCTGAATACCGAACCAGGCGATGGCGATAACCGCCCGGATCAATGCAGGAATTTGCGCACCATGGATGCCGAAACTGATCCGGCTGATCACCGGAAACGGCACCCCGGTTTTCTGCCCCATGTACCCGGACAGGTTCATGAAGAAGTACACCAGCGCCGCGCCGATCCCCAGCGACAGCAGAATCTGCCAGCCGCCCAAGCCCAACGCATACAAGCCGATGGCGAACGAGTAGTTGGCGATGTTGTGCACGTCGTTCGTCCACAGGGCGAAGATGCTGTACTGGCCCCAGCGCCGGCCTTCGGCTTTGGTCGGCGCCAGATCGCTGTTGTGCAGACGCGGGCTCAGTTGAAGCGGCTCGCTCAGTCCGTCATCGGGCAACGGTTGATCGAGCGTGGCGGAGGGCAGATTCAGCGCGATGTTATTCGAAAGACTTGTACGCATTCCGGCAGGCTCCTGACGTTCACTCCCGCGATGACTGTGCATGAGCGCTCAAGCTCGACAAATCTTCGTCGCGACGGTGAAGGCATCACTGGTTACGGGGCATCTGCAGCCTGTACGGGATAGGGCGCTTCAGGCTTGCGGATCGAAAGTGTGCATGTTTTGCGGTTTTGTATACAAAACATGTATGCGATAAAGCCAGATTTGTGCCAGTTGCCAATTTATAAGCGGCAGGGCTCATTTCGAATAGTTATCAATGCGGCATAAGTGGCTGAAAAACAGGCGATATAAATTGATCGATCGGGCAGGGATTTTTTTCAGGGGAGGGAGTTTGCAGAGGGGCAAGCAGATGGGGATTCTGCTGGGGAGTGTAACTTTTCAGGGCGTCAGAACTGAAAGTGCACACATAAATGGCACCGATGGTGACAACCTTGTGTACACCTTTTGTGTGCCTGGCACCTATCAATGTGGGAGCGAGCCTGCTCGCGAATGCGGTGGATCAGGCAACTGAAACGTTGACTGCAACTGCGCTTTCGCGAACAGGCTCGCTCCCACAGGGGAACTCATTTCAGCAAATGATCAAACCTTGCTCTTGCTGATGATATTCCCCGCGTGCAAGCCGCATTCTTTCTGCGTGGCTTCTTCCCACCACCAGCGGCCTTCGCGCTCGTGCTGGTTCGGCAGCACCGGGCGGGTGCAGGGTTCGCAGCCGATGCTGATGAAGCCGCGCTCGTGCAGGCTGTTGTACGGCAGTTCGAGCATGCGGATGTAGCCCCAGATCTCCTCGCTGGTCATCTGCGCCAGCGGGTTGAACTTGTACAGGGTGCGTTCCGGTGTCGAGAAGGCTGTGTCGATTTCCAGCACCGCCACAGCGCTGCGGGTGCCCGGGCTCTGATCGCGGCGCTGGCCGGTGGCCCAGGCTTTGACGTCGGACAGCTTACGGCGCAGCGGCTCGATCTTGCGGATGCCGCAGCATTCGCCGTGGCCGTCCTTGTAGAAACTGAACAGGCCTTTTTCCTTCACGAACGGTTCGAGTTTCGTGTAGTCCGGCGAGACGATTTCGATGTCGATCTGGTAATGCTCGCGCACTTGCTCGATGAAGCGGTAGGTCTCCGGATGCAGGCGGCCGGTGTCGAGGCTGAACACTTTGACGTTCTTGTTCAGCTTCCACGCCATGTCCACCAGCACCACGTCCTCGGCGCCGCTGAAAGATATCCACAAGTCATCGCCGAACTCGGCGAAGGCGAGCTTGAGGATGTCCTGGGCGGATTTGTTGGCATAGGTCGTGGCGAGTTCCACGACGTCGAACGATGGGCTCATCAGGGCGGCTTCCTACAGGTCAATGGCGCTCGGGCGCTCTATAGGGGGCCGATGGTAACAAAAAGCTGCCGCGCCCGGGGCGTCCTCTGCGTTGCGCGCCTCGGGTGCAAACGCTAGAGTTCGGCCTCGCTCGACTCAATAATCACTACAAACGGGAGTGTCTTGTGGAAATTGCTTGCCTGGATCTTGAAGGGGTACTGGTACCGGAAATCTGGATCGCCTTCGCCGAAAAAACCGGAATCGACTCCCTCAAGGCCACCACTCGGGACATTCCCGATTACGACGTATTGATGAAGCAGCGTTTGCGCATCCTCGATGAGCACGGCCTCAAGCTCTCGGACATTCAGGAAGTGATCGCCACACTGAAACCGCTGGATGGCGCGGTGGAGTTCGTCAACTGGCTGCGCGAGCGTTTCCAGGTGGTGATTCTATCGGACACCTTTTATGAGTTTTCACAGCCACTGATGCGCCAGCTGGGCTTCCCGACTCTGCTTTGCCACCGCTTGATCACTGACGAAAGCGGTCGGGTGACGGGCTATCAACTGCGCCAGAAAGATCCCAAGCGCCAGTCGGTGCTGGCGTTCAAGAGTCTGTACTACCGGGTGATCGCGGCGGGTGATTCGTACAACGACACGACCATGCTCGGCGAGGCGGATGCGGGGATTCTGTTTCACGCGCCGGACAACGTGATTCGCGAGTTTCCGCAGTTTCCCGCGGTGCATACGTTTGAAGAGCTGAAGCAGGAATTTCTCAAGGCCTCTAATAGAGAGTTGAGTTTGTAGTCGTCTGGAAGGGCGTCTTCGCGAGCAGGCTCGCTCCCACACGATGATCGTTCCCACGCTCTGCGTGGGAATGCCTCATCGGACGCTCCGCGTTCGGCTTCTGAAAGGGACGCGGAGCGTCCCGGGCTGCATTCCCACGCAGGAGCGTGGGAACGATCGGTGTGGGAGGCTGCTCGCGATGCTTCAGAGGTTCTGCAGGGTATCGAGCAGGATCCGCACTTTGGTCATCGACTCCTGATACTCCGCCTGCCAGTCCGAATCGGCGACGATCCCGCCGCCGCCCCAGCAGCACACCTGACCATCCTTGACCAGCAGACTGCGAATGGCGATGGAGCTGTCCATCTCGCCGCGCACGTCCAGATACAGCAACGAGCCGCAATACAGACCGCGCCGGGTCGGTTCCAGCTCGTCGATGATCTGCATCGCCCGAATCTTCGGTGCGCCGGTGATCGAGCCGCCGGGGAAGCTGCCAGCGATCAGGTCCAGCGCATCACGATCCGCCGCCAGTTCACCGGTCACGCTGCTGACCAGGTGATGCACGTTCGGATAGCTCTCCAGACTGAACAACTCCGGCACCCGCACCGAGCCGATGCGGCAGGTGCGCCCGAGGTCGTTGCGCAGCAGGTCGACGATCATCAGGTTTTCCGCGCGATCCTTGGGGCTGGCCAGCAGTTCGGCGGCGTTGGCGGCGTCTTCGGCTGGAGTCAGGCCGCGAGGGCGGGTGCCCTTGATCGGACGCGTTTCAACCTGGCGCTGGCTGACTCTGACGAAACGCTCCGGTGACAGGCTCAGCACTGCGCCGCCGTCGGGCAGGCTCTGGAACCCGGAGAACGGCGTCGGGCAGGCCTGACGCAAAGCGCAGTAAGCCAGCCACGGATCGCCCTGGCATTCAGCACGAAAGCGTTGCGCGAAGTTGACCTGATAGCAGTCGCCAGCCTGGATGTAGTCCTGAATGCGTTCGAAGGCCTGACGGTAATCGTCGGCCGAGAGATCAGCGGCCATCGGGGCGTTCAGTTTGAAGGGCGCCAGCGCGTCAACTTGAGGCTGAGTGAACAGCGCGACCAATCGCTGCCGTTCACTGTCGACAAGCGATGGATGAAAGACCAATTGGCTGGTTTGCCCGTGGTGATCGCTGATCAGCGCCCAGTCGTACAGGCCAAAACGCGCATCGGGCAGTTGCAGGTCATCCAGCGCCTGACTCGGCAGGTTTTCCAGATGCCGGCCGAAGTCGTAGCTCAGATAGCCGATCAGTCCGCCGGCGAATGGTAATTCATACCCGGCAGGCAACTGAGCTTCGCCCAAGCGGCTGAGGTTGTCGCGCAGGCGCTGCACAAAGTGCGCACCGTTCTCGTCCGGCAATACTGCCAATTGTTCCAGCGGCCAGGCGCTGAGCAAGTCATAACGGCCGCGTTCAGCGCTCGGCCGGCCGCTGTCGAGCAGCACGGCGCCGGGTGCGTTGCGAATGGCCGCGAAATAGTCGGCGGGGTTGGCGCGGTAGGGCAGTGGGTGTACGGAGCAGGTCAACATGGGCGGGGCAGATCGGCCGTTGAGGCGGGGTGGGGATTGTAGTCCTCTGCGGGAATTGCTCCTAGAGGGGATGTCGGCGATTGGCAGATGGGCGGCAGAGTTGAAGCTCGGGTTCTTTGATCGTTCCCACGCTCCGCGTGGTAACGCCGCCATGGACGCTCTGCGTCCACTGTGACGCGGAGCGTCACGGGCTGCATTCCCACGCAGAGCGTGGGAACGATCAATGTGGGGGATCAGCCCTCGACCGCAGGAATATGCCCAAACATCTCCTGGGTAAACGCCACCCGCTCTTCTACCGATTCCTTAACGCCCCGCGCCTTCAGCTCTTCCAGCCGCGCTTCGACCGCGTGAGTGCGCAAGGTCAGGCCGCAATCGTTGGCGATCTGAATGTTCAGCCCCGGCCGCGCATTCAGTTCGAGAATCAACGGACCCTTTTCCTGATCGAGCACCATGTCCACACCGATATAACCCAGCCCGCACAGCTCATAGCAGCCGGCGGCGAGTTTCATGAAACCGTCCCAGTAGGGCAGTTGCACGCCGTCCACCGCGTTGGTGGTGTCGGGGTGTTTGGTGATGATGTTGTTCAGCCAGGTGCCGCGCAGAGTCAAACCGGTCGCCAGATCCACACCAACGCCAATGGCGCCCTGGTGCAGGTTGGCCTTGCCGCCTGACTGGCGGGTCGGCAGACGCAACATCGCCATCACCGGGTAGCCCATCAGCACGATGATGCGGATGTCCGGCACGCCTTCGTAGCTGATGCTCTTGAAGATCTGGTCCGGGGTCACACGGTATTCGATCAGTGCGCGGTCGCGGTGGCCGCCCAGCGAGTACAGGCCGGTGAGGATGCTGGAGATGTGATGCTCCAGCTCTTCGTGGGCGAGGATCTTGCCCGACACCGTGCGATAACGGCCTTCGAAGCGGTCGGCGATGACGATGATGCCATCGCCACCCGCGCCCTGCGCCGGTTTGATCACGAAGTCGCTGCGCCCGCCGATGATCTCGTCGAGCTTGTCGATTTCCTTCTCGGTGGAGATCACCCCGTACAGCTCCGGCACGTGAATGCCGGCGGCGATGGCGCGTTCCTTGGTGAGGATCTTGTCATCGACGATCGGGTACAGGCTGCGCTTGTTGTACTTGAGCACGTAGTCCGCGTTTCGGCGGTTGATGCCCATGATGCCGCGCGCCTCGAGGGCCTTCCAGGTCTTCCAGAAACCGAACATCAGGCGTCAGCCTTCTTCAGGAAGGCCTTGAAACGCACCAGTTCGGTCAGGCGGTAGCCGCGGTAGCGACCCATCGCCAGCATGAAACCGACCAGAATCAGCAGGATCGCCGGGAAGGTAAACACGAAGTACACCAGCTCCGGCACGGTCATGATCAGGTGCGCCAGGGAGGCGGCGAACAGCGTGCCGATGGCGACTTTCAGCGCATGGTTGGCGCCGCGTTCTTCCCAGGTAATCGACAGACGCTCGATGGTCATGGTCAGAATCACCATCGGGAACAGCGCCACCGACAAGCCACGCTCAAGCCCCAGCTTGTGGCTGAACAGACTGATCGCCGCAATCAACACCACAACGAAGGTCAGCACCACCGACAGGCGCGGCAGCATTTGCAGTTTCAGATGTTCGAGATACGAGCGCAGCGACAGGCCCAGCGCGGTGATCACCGTGAACAGCAGAATGCCGAAGCCCAGCTGCGTTTCGCGGAAGGCCAGGGCGATCAGCACCGGGGTGAATGTGCCCAGGGTCTGCAGGCCGATCAGGTTGCGCAGGATCAGGATCACCAGCACGCCGATCGGGATCATCACCATGATCATGAAGGTCTGCTGGGTCTGCAGCGGCAAGCCGTACAGCGAATAATCGAGGAAGTTGGCGTCGGTGTTTTCGTCGGTCAGCTTGGCCAGACGAATCGCGTTCATCTCGCTGTTGTTCAGGCTGAAGGTCACGTTGGCTTTCTTGCCGCCGTCGACGGTGATCAGGTTTTCATCGCCGGTCCACCACAGCAGGCGGTCGGTCGGCAGGCCTTGCTCACCGGTTTCCGGATTGAAGTACAGCCAGTCGTTGCCGTTGAAGCTGCGCAGCCACAGTTCGGGTGTCTGTGGCTGATCGGCGACGAGGCGGATGGTGTGGACTTTTTCTACCGGAACGTGGGCAATCGACAGCAGCAGTTCGACGATCTTGGCTTTGTGCGAGGTCGACGGATCGCCGGCCAGCAGCAACTTGACGTTGTCGTCATTCACGTTGTTGACGCGCTTGATCGCCTCGCCAATAAAGGTTTCGACGTCGGCCGAATGTTGGCGGATCGGCGCGAGCAGGGCTTCGGCGGCGATCTTTTCCGGGCCTTCGATGACCATGCTGTCACGGAAGGTCGGGCCTTTGACCTTGGATTTTTCCGCGGTGTAGCGCTTGGTCAGCACCAGACGGTAATACAGCGTCTGGTTGCCCTTGGCGCGACGGGCCGACCAGGTCACCTTGCGGTTGCCGTCGATGCGGTTGACCGCGACGCCGTAGTTATTGGAGATGAAGCTTTCGTTGAGGCTCACGTAATCGCGGCTCAACGGCGGCACGAACATCTGGATCTTCACCGGATCCTTGGTGTTGGCGACGAACTCGACCTTGGCGTCGATGTTCCACAGGTCGTCGGTGGCGTCTTCGGTCACCGGGATGCCGAGCACGAAAATCTGATAGGCCGTAACCGAAACGCCCAGCAGCACCAGCACGGCGATCAGGATTTTCAGGTGGAAGGTTAGAGAACGCATGGAAATTACTCGGCGGTATGAGCGGCGATGGTGCAGGCAGGTTTGCCGGCAGCGTATTTAAGACTGGGGTCGACCAGCGCGTCGAAGCGTTTCAGCGCCTCGGAGCCGATCAAAAGCGGGTATTGGAACGCACTTCGGTCGGTGAGGTTCACTTCGATGCTGCGCAATGCCGAACCCATGCAGATATCCAGCTCGATAACCGGACGGGCGGTGTACTGCTTGCCTTCTTCCGGATCGTAGTCGCCGGCGCGGCGCTTGATCTTGCTGACGCGAGCCAGCGGCCGTTCGATGGGGTGTGAATGCGCGGTGTCGATGGCCAGGTAGAAACGTACCCAGGATTCACCGTTGCGTTTGAAACGTTTGATGTCGCGGGCGCTCAGCGAGGCGGTTTTCGCCCCGGTGTCGAGTTTGGCCGCAACTTCGAGATTGATGCCGTCAAGCGAAGCGTATTCGTTGAGGCCGTACACGGTTTTTTCCCCCGCGGCGGCGAGGCCGGGCAGGCAAAACAGAGCAAAAAAGGTGGGGAAAGGCTTGAGTCTCATAAATCCTGGTGCGCAGCGTTCCGTTATCGGTTCAGGTGCCCGCACAACCGTGCGCAAGCCCCCGCGTGTGCCTGGCAGCTTTTTATGGCAAGCCGTACAAAGACCCGCAAATGCGGGCGGCATTCTAGCACGGTGGTTTTATGGCGCCAGCGCTTGGGGCAGGGTGTAGCAAGATCAAAAGATCGCAGCCTGCGGCAGCTCCTACATTTGGATTTGCGTGCGCCCTGTAGGAGCTGCCGAAGGCTGCGATCTTTTTGCGGTTATTAGACGATTGTCGACAATACCTATTTATCCTTTGACTCATCGGGCCAGATTGGCTAGTTTTTGCCGCATTGGATTTAAAGGTGTCGACAATCATGCTGGATCAACTCGATCCCCCGGTCATCAATGGCGACGATTCCGAGACGCTGTCGGAAAACGTCTTCCGCCGTATCCAGGCGGCTATCGTCAAAGGCGAGATCGCCCCGGGCAGCAAGATCTCCGAGCCGGAACTGGCGCGTACTTATGGCATCAGTCGGGGTCCGCTGCGTGAGGCGATCCATCGTCTGGAAGGGCAGCGCCTGCTGGTGCGCGTGCCGCACGTCGGTGCGCGGGTGGTCTCGCTCAGCCATGCCGAATTGATCGAACTCTACGAAATCCGTGAATCTCTCGAAGGCATGGCCTGCCGCCTCGCTGCCGAGCGCATGAGCGTCGAGGAGATCGACGAACTGCGCCGGGTGCTGGAAACCCACGAGCGCGATGCGGCGTTTCAGGCCGGCGTCGGTTACTACCAGCAGGAAGGCGATTTCGACTTTCATTACCGGATCATCCAGGGCAGCGGCAATCGCACGCTGACGCAGATGCTCTGCGGCGAGCTGTATCAACTGGTGCGCATGTACCGCATCCAGTTTTCCACCACGCCGAACCGCCCGCACCAGGCCTTCGCCGAACACCACCGCATTCTCGATGCCATCTCCGACCGTGACGGCGAGCTCGCGGAATTGTTGATGCGCCGCCACATCGGCGCCTCGAAACGCAACATCGCCCGTCACTACGAGGACGGCGCCCACAACAAGACAGCCACTGAACGAGGTGATGCATGACTTCCAACCTGAACACGCCGGGCCAGCGCTTCCGCGATGCGGTCGCCAGCGAGCATCCTTTGCAAGTGGTCGGCGCGATCAACGCCAACCACGCGCTGCTGGCCAAGCGCGCCGGTTTCAAGGCGATCTACCTGTCCGGCGGCGGCGTGGCCGCAGGCTCGCTGGGCGTGCCGGACCTGGGCATCACCGGGCTGGATGATGTGCTGACCGACGTGCGCCGTATCACCGACGTTTGCGACCTGCCGCTGCTGGTGGATGTCGACACCGGTTTTGGCTCGTCGGCCTTCAACGTGGCGCGCACGGTCAAGTCGATGATCAAGTTCGGCGCGGCGGCAATTCACATTGAGGATCAGGTCGGCGCCAAGCGCTGCGGCCATCGCCCCAATAAAGAAATCGTCAGCCAGCAGGAAATGGTCGATCGCATCAAAGCCGCCGTCGATGCCCGTACCGATGACAGCTTCGTGATCATGGCGCGCACCGATGCGCTGGCGGTGGAAGGTCTGGAATCGGCACTCGATCGTGCGGCGGCGTGCATCGAGGCCGGCGCTGACATGATTTTCCCTGAGGCGATTACCGAGCTGGACATGTACAAGCTGTTCGCCAATCGTGTGAAAGCACCGATCCTGGCCAACATCACCGAGTTCGGCGCAACGCCGCTGTACACCACCGAACAACTGGCCGGCGCTGACGTGTCGCTGGTGCTGTATCCGCTGTCGGCATTCCGTGCAATGAACAAGGCAGCGGAAAATGTCTACACGGCGATCCGCCGCGATGGCACGCAACAGAATGTCATCGATACCATGCAGACTCGCATGGAGCTCTACGATCGTATCGATTACCACACGTTCGAGCAGAAGCTCGATGCGTTGTTTGCTGCGAAAAAATGAAGATCAAAAGATCGCAGCCTGCGGCAGCTCCTACATGAACCACATTCCCCTGTAGGAGCTGACGAGTGCAACGAGGCTGCGATCTTTTTCCCGCACTCCCTAACAAATTCAAGATTGGAGACAACAATGGCCGAAGCAAAAGTACTCAGTGGCGCCGGGCTCCGTGGCCAGGTTGCCGGGCAAACCGCGCTGTCCACCGTGGGCCAGGCCGGAGCCGGGCTGACCTATCGCGGCTACGACGTGCGTGAACTGGCCGCCGACGCGCAATTTGAAGAAGTCGCCTATCTGCTGCTGTACGGCGAACTGCCGACCAAAGCGCAACTGGCCGACTATCAAAGCAAACTGAGCAAGCTGCGCGACCTGCCGCAGGCTTTGAAAGAAGTGCTCGAACGAATTCCCGCCGACGCCCACCCGATGGACGTCATGCGCACCGGTTGCTCATTCCTCGGCAACATCGAACCGGAGAAAGACTTCTCCGAACAGCGCGACAAGACCGACCGTCTGCTGGCCGCGTTCCCGGCGATCATGTGCTACTGGTATCGCTTCAGCCACGACGGCAAGCGCATCGACTGCGTCAGCGACGAGCCAACCATCGGCGGCCACTTCCTGCACCTGCTGCACGGCAAGAAACCGAGTGAATTGCACGTCAAAGTGATGAACGTGTCGCTGATCCTCTACGCCGAACACGAATTCAATGCCTCAACCTTCACCGCACGCGTTTGCGCCTCGACTTTGTCGGATCTGTACTCGTGCGTGACGGCGGCCATCGGTTCGCTGCGTGGCCCGTTGCACGGTGGCGCCAACGAAGCGGCGATGGAAATGATCGAGCGCTTCGGTTCACCGGAAGAGGCGATCAAAGGCACCCTCGGCATGCTCGAGCGCAAGGACAAGATCATGGGCTTCGGCCACGCGATCTATAAGGACAGCGACCCGCGCAACGAGGTGATCAAGGGCTGGGCGAAAAAACTCGCGGACGAGGTCGGTGACAAGGTGCTGTTCCCGGTATCGGAAGCCATCGACAAGACCATGTGGGAGCAGAAGAAACTGTTCCCGAATGCCGACTTCTACCATGCCTCGGCGTACCACTTCATGGGTATCCCGACCAAGCTGTTCACGCCGATATTCGTCTGCTCGCGCCTGACCGGCTGGGCCGCGCACGTGTTCGAACAACGCGCCAACAACCGCATCATCCGCCCAAGCGCCGAATACACCGGCGTCGAACAGCGCAAGTTCGTGCCAATCGAACGTCGCTGAATGGTGAGCTAAGCCGAGTACACCGCAGACCCCTGTAGGAGCTGCCGAAGGCTGCGATCTTTTGACTTTGATTTTCCAGAAGCAAGATCAAAAGATCGCAGCCTTCGGCAGCTCCTACACGGGGCGGTGTGACCCTTGAGGTCGGTGTAACGCCCACCCTTTGAAACCACCGTGACCCGAGTCCTGACCCGATGAACACAGAATTCCGCAAGAACCTGCCCGGCACGCCGCTGGATTACTTCGACACCCGCGCGGCGGTCGAGGCGATTGCGCCTGGCAGCTACGACACCCTGCCGTACACCTCCCGCGTGCTGGCGGAAAACCTTGTGCGTCGCTGCGACCCGGCCACGCTCACCGACTCGCTCAAGCAACTGATCGAACGCAAGCGCGATCTCGATTTCCCGTGGTTCCCGGCGCGGGTGGTCTGCCATGACATTCTCGGCCAGACCGCGCTGGTCGACCTCGCTGGCCTGCGCGATGCCATCGCTTTGCAGGGCGGTGATCCGGCGCAGGTCAACCCGGTGGTGCCGACGCAATTGATCGTCGACCACTCGCTGGCCGTCGAGGCGGGCGGTTTCGATGCCCAGGCCTTCGAGAAGAACCGCGCCATCGAAGATCGCCGCAACGAAGACCGTTTCCACTTCATCAACTGGACCAAAAAGGCCTTCAAGAACGTCGATGTGATCCCGCCGGGCAACGGCATCATGCACCAGATCAACCTGGAGAAAATGTCCCCGGTGATTCAAGTGCGCGAAGGCGTGGCGTTCCCCGACACCTGCGTCGGCACCGACAGCCACACGCCGCACGTCGATGCGCTGGGCGTGATTGCCATCGGCGTTGGCGGCCTCGAAGCCGAGAGCGTGATGCTCGGCCGTGCGTCGTGGATGCGTCTGCCGGAAAGCGTTGGCGTCGAACTGACCGGCAAGCTGCAACCGGGCATCACCGCCACCGACATGGTCCTGGCCCTGACCGAATACCTGCGCAAACAGAAAGTCGTCGGCGCCTGGCTGGAGTTCTTCGGTGAAGGTGCAGCAGCGCTGACCCTCGGTGACCGCGCGACCATCTCCAACATGGCCCCGGAATACGGCGCCACGGCGGCGATGTTCTACATCGACCAGCAGACCATCGATTACCTGAAACTGACCGGTCGTGAAGACCAGCAGGTTCAATTGGTCGAGCAGTACGCCAAACTCACCGGCCTGTGGGCTGACAGCCTCAAAGGTGCGCAATACGAGCGCGGCCTGACTTTTGATCTGTCCTCGGTGGTGCGCAACATGGCCGGCCCGAGCAACCCGCACGCCCGCGTTGCGGTATCGGATCTGGCGGCCAAAGGCATCTCCGGCCAGTGGGATGACGTGCCGGGGCAAATGCCCGACGGCGCAGTAATCATCGCCGCGATCACCAGTTGCACCAACACCAGCAACCCGCGCAACGTCATCGCCGCAGGCCTGTTGGCGCGCAATGCCAACAAGCTCGGCCTGACGCGCAAGCCGTGGGTCAAATCTTCGCTGGCGCCGGGCTCGAAAACCGTGGCGCTGTACCTCGACGAAGCGGGGCTGACCACTGAGCTGGAACAGCTCGGTTTCGGCGTCGTGGCGTTTGCCTGCACCACTTGCAACGGCATGTCCGGCGCCCTCGATCCGCTGATCCAGCAAGAGATCATCGACCGCGATCTGTACGCGACCGCAGTGCTTTCCGGCAACCGCAACTTCGACGGGCGCATTCACCCGTACGCCAAACAGGCATTCCTCGCCTCGCCGCCGCTGGTGGTTGCCTACGCGATCGCCGGGACCATCCGTTTCGATATCGAGAAGGATGTGCTGGGCGTGGTCGATGGCCGGGAAATCCGCCTGAAAGACATCTGGCCGAGCGATGAAGAAATCGATGCGGTGGTGAAGTCTTCGGTCAAGCCTGAGCAGTTCCGTCAGGTCTATATTCCGATGTTCGCCGTGCATGAAGACACCGGGCCGAAAGTCGCGCCGCTGTACGACTGGCGCGAGATGAGCACCTACATCCGCCGTCCGCCGTACTGGGAAGGCGCGCTGGCCGGCGCTCGTCCGCTGAAGGGCATGCGCCCGCTGGCGGTGCTGCCGGACAACATCACCACTGATCACCTGTCGCCATCGAACGCGATCATGCTCGACAGCGCCGCCGGCGAATACCTGGCGAAAATGGGCCTGCCGGAAGAGGACTTCAACTCCTACGCCACCCACCGTGGCGACCACCTGACGGCCCAGCGCGCGACCTTCGCCAACCCGAAACTGTTCAACGAAATGGTCGTGGAAAACGGCAAGGTCAAGCAGGGTTCGCTGGCGCGTGTCGAGCCGGAAGGCCAGGTCATGCGCATGTGGGAAGCCATCGAAACCTACATGCAACGCAAGCAGCCGCTGATCATCATCGCTGGCGCTGACTACGGTCAGGGTTCGTCCCGCGACTGGGCGGCGAAAGGCGTGCGCCTGGCCGGCGTCGAGGCGATTGCCGCTGAAGGTTTCGAGCGCATTCATCGCACCAACCTGGTGGGCATGGGCGTGTTGCCGCTGGAATTCAAACCCGGCACCAACCGCCACACCCTGGCCATCGACGGCAGCGAAACCTACGACGTGATCGGCGAGCGCAAGCCGCGTGCGGATCTGACGCTGGTGATCAATCGCAAGAACGGCGAGCGCGTCGAAGTGCCGGTGACCTGCCGTCTCGATACCGCGGAAGAAGTGTCGATCTACGAGGCCGGCGGCGTGTTGCAGCGCTTCGCACAGGATTTCCTCGAAGGATCGGCGGTAGCCGTTTAAACAGGTTCAGCGGCCGAGGGGTGATGAGTCCCTTGGCCGCTTAGAAGGAGCAATCATGGCTCACGCACCACAAATCAGAATCCCTGCGACTTACATGCGCGGCGGCACCAGCAAAGGCGTGTTCTTCAGCCTCAAGGATCTGCCCGAACCAGCGCAGGTTCCAGGCCCGGCGCGCGACGCTTTGTTGCTGCGAGTGATCGGCAGCCCCGATCCCTACGACAAGCAGATCGACGGCATGGGCGGCGCGACGTCGAGCACCAGCAAAACCGTGATTCTGTCCAAGAGTCTCAAGGCCGATCACGACGTCGATTACCTGTTCGGACAAGTGTCGATCGACAAGCCGTTCGTCGACTGGAGCGGCAACTGCGGCAACCTCTCGGCGGCGGTCGGTTCGTTCGCCATCAGCAACGGTCTGGTCGACGCCAGCCGCATTCCGCACAACGGCGTGGCGGTGGTGCGCGTGTGGCAGGCCAACATCGGCAAGACCATCATCGCCCACGTGCCGATCACCAACGGCGAAGTGCAGGAAACCGGTGATTTCGAACTCGACGGCGTGACCTTTCCGGCGGCGGAAGTGCAGGTTGAATTCATGGATCCGGCGGCGGAAGAAGAGGGCGGCGGTGGCTCGATGTTCCCCACCGGCAATCTGGTCGATGAGCTTGAGGTCCCGGGTGTGGGCACGTTCAAGGCGACCATGATCAATGCCGGGATCCCGACGATTTTCGTCAACGCCGAAGACATCGGTTACACCGGCACCGAACTCCAGGGCGCGATCAACGGCGATCCAAAAGCGCTGCTGATGTTCGAGACAATTCGTGCCTACGGTGCGTTGCGCATGGGCCTGATCGCCAATCTGGAAGAAGCCGCCAAGCGGCAACACACGCCGAAAGTTGCGTTCGTCGCCAAGCCTGCGGATTACGTGGCGTCGAGTGGTAAAGCGATCGCTGCTGGTGACGTGGACCTGCTGGTGCGCGCGTTGTCGATGGGCAAGCTGCACCACGCCATGATGGGCACGGCAGCGGTGGCGATCGGCACGGCGGCGGCGATTTCCGGGACGTTGGTGAATCTTGCTGCGGGTGGGATTGAGCGCGATGCGGTGCGTTTCGGCCATCCGTCGGGGACTTTGCGCGTGGGCGCTGAGGCGACGCTGGAGAATGGCGAGTGGGTGGTGAAGAAAGCCATCATGAGCCGCAGTGCGCGGGTGCTCATGGAAGGCTATGTCCGCGTGCCCGGAGATTCTTTCTGACTTAACACAAAACCAATTAGGAGCTGCCGAAGGCTGCGATCTTTTGATCTTGATCGCGAAAAACAAAATCAAAAGATCGCAGCCTTCGGCAGCTCCTACAGGAGTGAATCGAACATGAGCGCCAACGTCGACCTGAACAACCGCCCCGATTACGATGCAGTCCTGCAGGACATCGCCGACTACGTCCTCACCTTCAAGCCCGAATCCGCCGAAGCGCTGAACACCGCGCGCAACTGTCTGATCGACACGCTGGGCTGCGGCTTGCTGGCCCTGCGTTTCCCCGAATGCACCAAGCACCTCGGCCCGATCGTCGAAGGCACGGTAGTACCGTTCGGTGCACGAGTCCCAGGTACCCCTTATCGCCTCGACCCGGTCAAAGCAGCGTGGGATATCGGCTGCATTGTCCGCTGGCTCGACTACAACGACACCTGGCTCGCCGCCGAATGGGGGCATCCATCGGACAACCTCGGTGCCATCCTCGCCGTTGCCGATCACCAGTCACAGAAACGCATCGCCAGCGGTGAAGCACCGCTGACGGTCCGCGATGTGCTGGAAGCAATGATCATGGCCCACGAGATTCAAGGCGTGATCGCTCTGGAAAACTCCTTCAACCGGGTAGGACTCGATCACGTCATTCTGGTGAAAGTCGCATCAACTGCCGTCAGCGCCCGACTGATGGGCGCCAATCGCGAGCAGCTGTTGTCGGCACTGTCCCACGCCTTCGCCGACGGTCAGGCACTGCGCACTTATCGGCATGCGCCGAACGCCGGCTCGCGCAAATCCTGGGCGGCGGGGGATGCGGCGAGTCGTGGCGTAAGGCTGGCGGACATCGCCATGCGCGGTGAGATGGGCATTCCCGGCGTGTTGAGCGCGAAGCAGTGGGGCTTCTATGACGTATCGTTCAGCCACACCAACAACGATCTGGCGCTCAAGCCCGAGGACAAGCGCGCTTTCAGCTTTTCCCGGCCGTTCGGCAGTTACGTGATGGAAAACGTGCTGTTCAAGATCAGTTTCCCCGCCGAATTCCATGCGCAGACGGCGTGCGAGGCGGCGGTGACCTTGCATCCGCTGGTTCGCAATCGGCTGCATGAGATCGACCGCATCGTCATCACCACCCATGAATCGGCGATCCGCATCATTTCCAAGGTCGGCCCGCTGGCCAATGCCGCCGACCGCGACCACTGCCTGCAATACATGACCGCCGTGCCGCTGGCATTCGGCAATCTGGTGGCTGAGCACTACGAAGACGACTTCCACAAGGCGCATCCGATCATCGATGTGCTGCGCGAAAAAATGCTCATCGTTGAAGAACCGCGCTTCACCCGCGAATACCTTGAGCCTGACAAACGCTCGATTGCCAACGCCGTGCAGGTGTTTTTCAAGGACGGCAGCAGCACCGACAACGTCGTGGTGGAGTACCCGATCGGCCATCGCCGCCGCCGCGCCGAGGGCATTGCGTTGCTGGAGGACAAGTTCAAGGCCAACCTGGCCACGCGGTTTGCCGGCCAGCGTTGCGCTGAGATATTTGCGCTCTGTGAGGATCAGGCGCGGCTGGAAGCCACAGCGGTGAATCGATTCATCGATCTGTTTGTGCTCTGACAGACCGCGTTATCGTTCTTCGCGGGCAAGCCCGCTCCCACAGGGAATGGTGATGAACACAGAAATTGTGAACGCCTTCAGAACCTGTGGGAGCGGGCTTGCCCGCGATAGCGTCAGATCTGGCACCGCAAACCTACTTGAACCGCCGCTCAACGCCTTTCTCCACGAGAATCTTCGCCGAAATCTCTTCCACCGAGAAATGCGTGGAATTGATATGCGGAATGTTCTCGCGGCGGAACAGGTTTTCCACTTCGCGCACTTCGAATTCGCACTGGGCGTAGCTCGAATAACGGCTGTTGGGCTTGCGCTCGTTGCGGATCGCAGTCAGGCGGTCGGGGTCGATGGTCAGGCCGAACAGCTTGTGCTGATGGGCGCGCAGGGCCGTCGGCAGGGTCAGGCGTTCCATGTCGTCTTCGGTCAGCGGATAGTTGGCCGCGCGGATACCGAACTGCATGGCCATGTACAGACACGTCGGCGTTTTGCCGCATCGCGACACGCCCACTAGTATCAGATCGGCTTTGTCGTAATAGTGGGTGCGCGCGCCGTCATCGTTGTCGAGGGCGAAGTTCACCGCCTCGATGCGCTCCATGTAATTGGAGTTGTGTCCGATCGAATGGGATTTGCCGACGGTGTAGGAAGAATGCTCGGTGAGCTCCTGTTCGAGCGGCGCGAGGAAAGTCGAGAAGATGTCGATCATGAAACCATTGGACGTTGCGAGAATCTCACGAATGTCCTGATTGACGATGGTGTCGAAGATGATCGGGCGAAAGCCGTCGGTTTCAGCAGCTTTGTTGATTTGTTGTACCATGGCCCGCGCTTTTTCCACGCTGTCGATGTAGGGCCGCGTGAATTTGCTGAAGGTAATGTTTTCGAACTGCGCCAGCAGGCTTTGACCCAGGGTTTCGGCGGTAATGCCGGTGCCATCGGAGATGAAGAAAGCAGATCGTTTCATTTGCACCTTGGGCCTTAAGCTAGTAACGAATCTTGGATATGATAGGCGCGATTTGCCGGCCGCCATTGGCCCGCATTCTCACTTATTTTCCAGGTCCAGGCCATACAACCGGCCGAGGCTCCCCCGGGCCGCCGGTTTCTGAGCTTTTCCAACACAGTTAGTGGAGAGATCACCTTGGTAGAGTACGTAGTTTCCCTCGATAAGCTCGGCAAACACGATGTTGAGCATGTGGGGGGCAAGAACGCATCCCTGGGCGAGATGATCAGTAACCTGGCAGGCGCCGGTGTTTCGGTCCCCGGCGGCTTCGCCACGACGGCTCAGGCCTATCGTGACTTCCTCGAACTGAGCGGCCTGAACGATCAGATCCACAAGGCCCTCGACGCGCTCGACGTCGACGACGTCAATGCCCTGGCCAAGACCGGCGCGCAGATCCGCCAATGGATCATGGACGCCGAATTCCCTGAAAAGCTCAACACCGAGATCCGCACCGCGTTCGCCGCGCTGTCGGCCGGCAATCCTGACGTGGCCGTGGCCGTACGTTCTTCCGCCACCGCCGAAGACCTGCCGGACGCCTCCTTCGCCGGTCAGCAGGAAACCTTCCTGAACATCCGTGGTGTGGAAAACGTTATCCGCGCCGCCAAAGAGGTGTTCGCTTCGCTGTTCAACGACCGTGCGATTTCCTACCGCGTGCACCAGGGCTTCGACCACAAACTGGTCGCGCTGTCGGCTGGCGTGCAGCGCATGGTGCGTTCGGAAACCGGCACCGCCGGCGTGATGTTCACCCTCGATACCGAATCGGGTTTCCGTGACGTGGTATTCATCACCGGCGCTTACGGCCTGGGCGAAACCGTCGTACAAGGCGCGGTCAACCCCGATGAGTTCTACGTACACAAAGGCACCCTGGAAGCCGGTCGTCCGGCCATCCTGCGCCGCAACCTGGGCAGCAAAGCCATCAAGATGATCTACGGCGACGAGGCCAAGGCCGGTCGTTCGGTCAAGACTGTCGATGTCGACAAGGCCGAACGCGCGCGTTTCTGCCTGACCGACGCCGAAGTCAGTGAGCTGGCCAAGCAGGCGATGATCATCGAGAAGCACTACGGCTGCCCGATGGACATCGAGTGGGCCAAGGACGGTGACGACGGCAAGCTGTACATCGTGCAAGCGCGTCCGGAAACCGTGAAAAGCCGCACCCAGGCCAACGTGATGGAACGTTACCTGCTCAAGGAAACCGGCACCGTGCTGGTGGAAGGTCGGGCGATCGGCCAGCGCATCGGCGCCGGCAAAGTACGCATCATCAAAGACGTCTCGGAAATGGACAAAGTCCAGCCGGGCGACGTGCTGGTTTCCGACATGACCGACCCGGACTGGGAACCAGTGATGAAGCGCGCCAGCGCCATTGTCACCAACCGGGGCGGGCGTACCTGCCACGCGGCGATCATCGCTCGTGAGCTGGGCATTCCGGCGGTGGTAGGTTGCGGCAACGCCACCCAGCTGCTGAAGGATGGCCAGGGCGTGACCGTGTCCTGCGCCGAAGGCGACACCGGCTACATCTTCGAAGGCGAACTGGGCTTCGACATCAAGAAGAACTCCGTCGACGCCATGCCGGAGCTGCCGTTCAAGATCATGATGAACGTCGGCAACCCGGACCGCGCCTTCGACTTCGCCCAATTGCCGAACGCCGGCGTCGGTCTGGCACGTCTGGAATTCATCATCAACCGCATGATCGGCGTGCACCCGAAAGCGCTGTTGAACTACGACGGCCTGCCGCAGGAAATCAAGGACAGCGTCGACAAGCGTATTGCCGGTTACAGCGACCCGGTCGACTTCTACGTCGACAAGCTGGTGGAAGGCATCAGCACCCTGGCTGCAGCGTTCACGCCGAAAAAAGTCATCGTGCGTCTGTCGGACTTCAAGTCCAACGAATACGCCAACCTGATCGGCGGCAAGCTCTACGAGCCGGAAGAAGAGAACCCGATGCTGGGCTTCCGTGGCGCTTCGCGTTACATCAGCGAATCGTTCCGCGATTGCTTCGAGCTCGAATGCCGCGCATTGAAACGCGTGCGCAACGAGATGGGCCTGACCAACGTGGAAATCATGGTGCCGTTCGTCCGTACGCTCGGCGAAGCCAGCCAGGTGGTCGATCTGCTCGCCGAGAACGGCTTGAAGCGCGGCGAGAACGGTCTGCGCGTGATCATGATGTGCGAACTGCCATCGAACGCGATTCTGGCCGAGGAATTCCTCGAATTCTTCGACGGTTTCTCGATCGGCTCCAACGACCTGACCCAACTGACTTTGGGTCTGGACCGCGATTCGGGGATCATCGCGCACCTGTTCGACGAGCGGAATCCGGCGGTGAAGAAGCTGTTGGCCAACGCCATTCAGGCGTGCAACAAGGCCGGCAAGTACATCGGCATCTGCGGTCAGGGTCCTTCCGACCACCCGGATCTGGCCAAGTGGCTGATGGAACAGGGCATCGAAAGCGTGTCGCTGAACCCGGACACCGTGCTGGAAACCTGGTTCTTCCTCGCCGAAGGCCAGGCTTGATCAGTATGTAATTGGCCCGCGCCCCATGTGGGAGCGGGCCTTGAGATTGAAGTAGGGCGGGCTCCATCGGATGCCGCCCTTTTTTGTGCAAGAGCATTATGCAAAGCAGCAGCAACCTGTTTCCTGTCGCGCTGATCAGCGCCGAGCGGCGCGGCGATCTGAGCGAAGACGTCTATCGATTGAAACCCGGCAACAGCCCGGACTGGTCCGTGGAAATCGCCGTCACCCGCCTGGGCATGGCCGATGACACGGCGCCACGCGGCGTGCCGGTGATTCTGTTGCACGGCAGCTTTTCCAATCGGCGCTTCTGGTTTTCCCCCAAAGGCCTCGGGCTCGGCGCGTATCTGACGCGGCTGGGCTTCGACGTGTGGATTCCGGAAATGCGCGGTCACGGCCTGTCCCAGCGCAATGAGGACTACCGGCGCAATCGTGTGGCCGACTACGCCCGCTACGATCTGCCGGCGATTGCCGCGTTCGTGCGTGAGCAGAGCGGACAGATCCCGCACTGGATCGGCCATTCGCTGGGCGGCATCACCCTGGCAGCAGCGCTCGGCGGCGAATACCTTGGCGAACCGGCCGTGGCCTCGGCGGCGTTTTTCGGCACGCAGGTCAGCCGCACCTACTGGCCGTTGAAAATCCCACCGTTGGAGTGGGGCGGGCGCTTTATTCTCAAGCGTTTCGCGCAGTTGTCCGGCTCACGCCTCAAACGCGGTCCGGAAGACGAACCGATCGGCCTGGCCATCGAAAGCATGCGCTGGTACGGCTTGTTCGGCCGCTTCGGCGACAAGGACAAGGATTGGTGGGCCGGACTTGCCGAGGTGCAGGTGCCGGTGTTGGCCGTGACGGCGGCGGGCGATCATCAGGATCCGGCGTGGGCCTGCCGCAAGCTGTTCGAGCAGATCGGCTCAGAGTGCAAGCAGTTCATCAATCTGGGCCGCGAGCAGGGCTTCTCGGACAATTTCGGTCATGTCGAAATGCTGGTGAGCAAAGCAGCGCAGGCTGAAGTGTGGCCCTTGGTGGCGCGCTGGTTGAACGATCAGCAGACGCCATTGCTGGCGCAGGCGACGGATCTGGCCGCTGCGGTGTGAGGGGCGTTCCGTTCAGCCTGGCTTGCGGCTAAGATATGACGCATTGTGCGGTTCCGGTCATATTTCGTGACTGTTTAGCGATAACGTTTCAGCCGCGGTTCAGGTTCGCTCAGCGACCATGGCATGGACTAAGGTAAACAGCGACCGCCGGAACTCGTCTCATCAGAATGCGGCATCCTTGATCGTCTTCCTTGTTACAGGAGTTTTTCGATGGAACATTACCTTACGCCTGACCTGTGCGACGCCTACCCGGAGCTGGTGCAGGTGCTGGAACCGATGTTCAGCAATTTCGGCGGCCGGGATTCCTTCGGCGGCGAAATCGTGACCATCAAGTGCTTCGAAGACAATTCGCTGGTCAAGGAGGAGGCCGAACTCAACGGCAAAGGCAAAGTGCTGGTGGTCGATGGCGGCGGTTCGCTGCGCCGCGCCCTGCTGGGCGACATGATCGCCGCCAAGGCCGCGCAGAACGGCTGGGAAGGGCTGGTGATCTACGGTTGCATCCGTGACGTCGACGTCATCGCCCAGACCGATCTCGGCGTGCAGGCGCTGGCCAGCCATCCGATGAAAACCGACAAGCGCGGCATTGGCGACCTCAACGTCCCGGTGACGTTTGCCGGCGTGACGTTCCACCCAGGCCAGTACATTTATGCGGACAACAACGGCGTGATCGTGTCGCCGAGCCCGCTGAAGATGCCTGAATAAGCTTTTCGACAAGGGATGCGGATGTTCGAGGAAGAAAACGCGCAATGGGGGCTGGTGCATGCCCTGGTGCTGGACGGCAAGGGCGGTGCGCGTTCGATAGCCCGGACTGAGCTCGACGATTTGCAGCTGCAGGCCCATGAAAGCCTGTGGCTGCACTGGGATCGCAGCCATCCGCAGACCCGTACCTGGCTGCGCAAATCCAGCGGGCTCAATGAATTCACCTGCGATCTGTTGCTGGAAGAGAATACCCGCCCGCGTCTGTTGCCATTGCCCGACTCCGAGCTGTTGCTGTTTCTGCGCGGGGTCAATCTCAACCCGGGCGCCGAGCCGGAAGACATGGTTTCGGTGCGGATTTTCGCCTCGGCTCAGCGAGTGATTTCCCTGCGCTTGCGTCCGTTGCGCGCTACAGATGAGTTGCTGGCGCTGCTGGGTGAGGGCAAAGGGCCGAGAACTTCCTCGGAATTGATGCTGTATCTGGCGCAGTTCCTCACCAATAAAGTGCAGGATCTGGTCACGTGCCTGTCGGAAGTGGTGGATGAGGAAGAAGAAAAACTCGACGCCGACGAACGGTATACCCCCGAGCATGGGGCCATTTTGCACATCCGCCGCAGAGCCGCTGGGCTGAAGCGTTTTCTCGCCCCACAGCGGGACATTTTCGGACAACTGACGCGGATAAAACTGCCGTGGTTCGTCGAAGACGACGCCGACTACTGGAACGAATTGAACAACAGCCTGACCCGTTATCTGGAAGAGCTCGAATTGACCCGAGAGCGCGTGGGGCTTGTGCTGGAGGCCGAAGACCGGCGTTTGAGCGTGCACATGAACCGCACCATGTACCGCTTCGGCATCATTACCTGCATCTTTTTGCCGATGAGTTTCATCACCGGTCTGCTCGGGATAAATGTCGGCGGTATTCCTTTCGCCGAAAGCCCGTATGGCTTCCTGATCGCCTGTCTGACGGTGCTCGCCCTGGCATTCGGCCAGTGGTGGTTGTTCCGTCGATTGCGCTGGGTGTGAACATGGCGCATGTGACCCGAGCAAATCTGCCCGCGTCTTTCACAGACATCACGAGAGGTGCGTATGCACGATCCGTTTGAACAGTCTTTGCGCGACATGCTCAACGCTTCGCCGTCCAGCCGCGACGACGATGCGTGCCTTGGCCGCGTACTCAAAACCGCCAACCGCCAGGTCGGCGCCGGTGATCTGTTCAGCCTGCTGGGCCGCTGGCTGCCCGCGCTGATGATCGCCCTGAACAATGGCTCGGCGCATGTCTCGCCGGTTTCCCGTCTTCGTAAAACTACCGCTCGCACTGCTGATAAGGCTGATTGAATATGGAACTTGATCTCTGGACTCAGAGCCTCGTCACTGCAATGACTGCGTTGTGGACCAAAGTCGCTAACTTCATTCCGAACCTGTTCGGCGCACTGGTTGTGCTGCTGTTGGGTTTCGTCGTGGCCAAACTGCTCGATACCTTGCTCTCCAAATTGCTCGCCAAACTGGGCCTCGATCGCCTGATGGGCGGCACCGGGCTGACCAAGCTGATGTCGCGCGCCGGGCTGCAAGTGCCGATCTCGACGCTGATCGGTAAAATCGTCTACTGGTTCGTTCTGCTGATTTTTCTGGTTTCTGCGGCAGAATCCCTTGGCCTCGAGCGAGTTTCAGCTACGCTGGACATGCTGGCGTTGTATCTGCCGAAAGTATTCGGCGCCGCGCTGGTGTTGCTGGTCGGGGTCCTGCTGGCGCAACTGGCCAACGGGCTGGTGCGCGGCGCAGCAGAAGGCGTAGGCCTGGACTACGCTTCGGGGTTGGGGCGGATCGCGCAGGGGCTGGTGATCATCATCAGCATCTCGGTGGCGATCAGCCAGCTCGAGGTCAAGACCGACCTGCTGAACCATGTGATTGTTATCGTATTGATTACCGTTGGTCTGGCAGTTGCGCTGGCCATGGGTTTGGGAAGCCGGGAAATCGCCGGTCAGATTCTTGCGGGAATCTATGTGCGTGAGCTGTATGAGGTTGGGCAACAAGTGCGTGTTGGCGAGGTCGAAGGCCAGATCGAAGAGATCGGCACGGTTAAAACCACATTGCTGACCGATGAGGGTGAGCTAGTCTCTCTCTCCAATCGGATCCTGCTGGAACAGCATGTGAGTAGCCGCTAAACCGGCAAACCCTGCTAATGTATGCCGCCGCAAAATGCCAGCCGAGGCTGGTTGTGGCGGACATTGACCTGACTGTCGGCACGACTTGTTTTGAATAAAGCCCAACCGCTATCCACGCGCTACGACCCCCGCGAGCTCTCTGATGAGGAGTTGGTCGCGCGCTCGCATACCGAGCTGTTTCACGTAACGCGCGCCTACGAAGAGTTGATGCGGCGTTACCAGCGAACATTATTTAACGTCTGCGCGAGATATCTTGGGAACGATCGCGACGCAGACGATGTCTGTCAGGAAGTGATGCTGAAGGTGCTGTACGGCCTGAAGAACTTCGAGGGGAAATCGAAGTTCAAAACCTGGCTTTACAGCATCACTTACAACGAATGCATCACGCAGTATCGGAAGGAACGGCGTAAGCGTCGCTTGATGGACGCTCTCAGTCTGGACCCTCTTGAAGAAGCGTCTGAAGAAAAGGCGCCGAAGCCGGAGGAGAAGGGTGGGCTTGATCGCTGGCTGGTGTATGTGAATCCGATTGACCGCGAAATTCTGGTGCTACGATTTGTCGCAGAGCTGGAGTTTCAGGAGATCGCAGACATCATGCACATGGGTTTGAGTGCGACAAAAATGCGTTACAAACGCGCTCTAGATAAATTGCGTGAGAAATTTGCAGGCATTGCTGAAACTTAGTTCAGCGCAAATATCTCTTACGTGTAGGCAAGTTCTGATAGACTTGCCGCCGAGTTGTCCCCCGGTTTGCGGGACTGCTTCACAATCACCAGATGGGGATTTAACGGATGAAACTGAAAAACACCTTGGGCTTGGCCATTGGTTCTCTTATTGCCGCCACTTCGTTCGGCGCTCTGGCACAAGGCCAAGGCGCAGTTGAAATCGAAGGCTTCGCTAAGAAAGAACAATTCGACAGCGCTCGTAACTTCAAGAACAACGGCAACCTGTTCGGCGGTTCGATCGGTTACTTCCTGACCGACGACGTTGAACTGCGTCTGGGCTACGACGAAGTGCACAACGTACGTGCCGACGATGGCAAGAACGTCAAAGGCGCTAACACCGCTCTGGACGCTCTGTACCACTTCAACAACCCAGGCGACATGATTCGTCCATACGTTTCGGCCGGTTTCTCTGACCAGAGCATCGACCAGAACGGTTCGAACGGTCGTAACCGTTCCACCTTCGCCAACGTTGGCGGCGGTGCCAAGCTGTACTTCACCGAGAACTTCTACGCCCGTGCCGGCGTTGAAGCTCAGTACAACATCGACCAGGGCGACACCGAGTGGGCTCCTAGCGTCGGTATCGGTGTGAACTTCGGTGGCGGCTCCAAGCCAGCTGCTGCTCCAGTTCCAGCACCTGCTGAAGTCTGCTCCGACAGCGACAACGATGGCGTTTGCGACAACGTTGACAAGTGCCCGGACACCCCAGCCAACGTAACCGTTGACGCTGATGGCTGCCCAGCAGTTGCTGAAGTTGTTCGTGTTGAGCTGGACGTGAAATTCGACTTCGACAAGTCGGTAGTCAAGCCAAACAGCTACGGCGACATCAAGAACCTGGCTGACTTCATGAAGCAGTACCCATCCACCACCACTACTGTTGAAGGTCACACTGACTCCGTCGGTCCTGACGCTTACAACCAGAAACTGTCCGAGCGTCGTGCAAACGCCGTTAAGCAAGTTCTGACCAACCAGTACGGTGTTGAATCGTCCCGCGTTCAGTCTGTTGGCTACGGCGAATCCCGCCCAGTTGCTGACAACAAAACTGACGCTGGCCGCGCTGTAAACCGTCGCGTAGAAGCGCAGGTTGAAGCTCAAGCTAAGTAATTAGCTGCCGCTGATGGAAAAGCCCGGCTCAGGCCGGGCTTTTCTTTGTCTGCGATTTGGCTTTGAATCTTGAAAGATCGCAGCCTGCGGCAGCTCCTACATTCAGATCATATGTGTCCTGTAGGAGCTGCCGAAGGCTGCGATCTTTGGCTCTTGAGCAACAGCCGCCACCGCACCAATCACCAGAATCGCCGGGCTTTTCAATTCAAACGCCGAGGCATCCTCAGCCATCGCAGTCAAATCACTGCGACATTCACGCTGATGCGCCAAAGAGGCGTTTTCGATCATCGCCACCGGCGTATCCGCCGCCATCCCTCCGGCCAGCAGATGATCACGAATCTCGCCCAGCTTGGCCACGCCCATGTAAACCACCAGCGTCGTCCCGCCTTGCGCCAGCGCCTGCCAGTTCAACTGGCTGTCATCCTGGGTATGCGCAGTCACCAACGTTACTCCGCGCGCCACGCCCCGCAACGTCAGCGGAATATCGCACTGGGTCGCCCCGGCCAGCCCAGCGGTGATGCCATTGACCAGTTCCACTTCAACGCCACGCTCGCGCAACCACTGCGCTTCTTCGCCACCGCGGCCGAAAATGCACGGATCGCCGCCCTTCAGGCGCACCACGCATTTGCCCTGGCGGGCATAACGCAGCATCAGCCGATGGATAAATGCCTGCGGGGTCGAACGGCAGCCGCCGCGTTTGCCCACCGGGATCACCCGCGCAGCCGGGCAGTGCTCCAGCACCGCGTCGTTGACCAGATCATCGATCATCACCACATCGGCCTCGCGCAATGCGCGCACCGCTTTGAGCGTCAGCAACTCCGGATCGCCAGGGCCTGCGCCCACCAGCCAGACTTTCGCATTCATGGTGTTGTCCTCGTTAAATGACCGCGACCGGCCGCGCTTCGGCAGCCAGCAGACGCTTGATTTCCGGCACGCAGGAACCGCATTGCGTACCGCATCGGAGATTGTTTTTCAGGCCTTGCAGATCCAGGCCCTGGCGAATGCCGGCGCAGACTGCGTTGAGGCTGACGTTTTCGCAGTTGCACAAGGTCTTGTCGCTCGCAATGGCGCCGACAGCGCCCGGCGGCGCGCTCATCGGCGCGAGCAGCCAGCGCCGCAGTTGTTGGTCGGCGCGGCCCTCCAGCCACAGGCTCTGCAACCAATGTTGCGCGAGGGTTTCGCCGGCCAGGCGAATCGCAGTGATACGGCCGTTTTCGATGCGCACCCGCTTGCCAATGGCGCGACGCGGATCGTCATAGGCCAGAACCGGGCCATCCAGCAGGGACAGGCACTGGTCGATCTCGCCCAGCAGCTGTGGATCCGGCGCCTGGCCGTGTGCAGCGCGTATCAGCAGCGCTGGTCGCTCACGCCCGACAAGGCTGAGGCTGACGTAGGAAAACGCCTCGCACAGCGGTCGTAGCGTCTCGAAATGCCGTTGAACATCACCCTCGATCAAGGCGAACAGTTGCCACGGCAGGTTGACTGCCTCCAGACGCACGCCGCTGTGCTTGAGCTCCGGTTGTTTGGACAGCGGATCAAACGCCGGCAAGGTCAGCGTGTTGACGCCGCCCTTGAGATAGCGATCGCCCCAGTGCATCGGCAGGAACGCCTGGCCCGGACGCACGCTGTCGTCGCTGCCGACCGCAACAATCACTGCGCCACGGCGGCTTTTCAGATTGACCAGATCACCGGGCTGCAAGCGGTGCCGGCGCATTTCGTCAGGGTGCAGGCTCAGCACGGCTTCGCTGACGTGGCCGAACAATTGCGCGGCGGTGCCGGTGCGGCTCATGCCGTGCCACTGGTCACGCAGGCGACCGGTGATCAAAGTCAGCGGGAAGCGCGCGTCGCGTTGTTCCTTGGCGGCGCGGTACGGATCGGCAATGAACCGCGCGCGACCATTGGCTGTAGGAAAAATGCCGTCGCCGTACAAGCGTGGCGTGCCTTGGCGGGCGCCGGCAGGGAAGGGCCATTGCTGCGGACCGATCTCGTCGATCAAGGCATGACTGATCCCGGACAGATCCAGGTCTCGCCCACGGGTCAGCGCTTTGAATTCATCAAACAACTGCGAAGGTTGATCGAAAGCGAACAGGCTTGGCTGCCTGGGGCGCAGACGTTTCTCCAGACGCTGTGCGAAATCCACCGTGATTGCCCAGTCCGGCCGCGCTTCGCCCGGTGCGACAACCGCTTTGCGCACGTGGGAAATGCGCCGCTCGGAGTTGGTCACCGAACCTTCTTTCTCGCCCCAACTGGCGGCGGGTAACAGCAGGTCGGCAAACGCAGCGGTTTCGGTGGTGCGAAAGGCTTCCTGCAACACCACAAACGGGCAGGCCTCAAGCGCTGCGCGGACTGCGCTCTGATCGGGCATCGATTGCGCTGGATTGGTACAGGCAATCCACAGTGCTTTGATTTTGCCGCTGCGCAGGTTTTCGAACAGTTCGATGGCGCTAAGGCCCGGCGCCTCGGGCAAGCTCTCCACGCCCCAATACGCCGCCACCTCGGCGCGATGCTCCGGGTTGGCGGCATCGCGGTGACCGGGCAGCAGATTGGACAAACTGCCGGTTTCCCGCCCGCCCATGGCGTTTGGCTGACCGGTGAGGGAGAAAGGTCCTGTACCGGGCCGGCCAATTTGCCCGGTGGCCAGGTGCAGATTGATCAGCGCGCTGTTCTTTGCGCTGCCGGCGGTGGACTGATTCAGGCCCATGCACCACAGCGACAGGAAGCTCGGCGCAGTGCCGACCCATTCTGCGCATTGCTGCAGTTGCTCGATGCTGATGCCGCACAGTTGCGAAACCATTTGCGGGGTGTAATCGCGGACCAGCGTCTTGAGTTCGGCGAGGCCTTCGGTGTGCGCCTTGATGAAATCGCGATCGATCCAGTCTTCCCACAACAGTAGATGCAAAATCCCATGGAACAAGGCGACATCGGTGCCCGGAAGAATCGCCAGATGCAGGTCAGCCAAATCGCAGGTGTCGGTGCGACGCGGGTCGATCACGATGACTTTCATCTGCGGGCGACGGGATTTGGCTTCCTCCAGTCGACGGAAAAGTACCGGATGGGCGTAGGCCATGTTACTGCCGACGATCATCACGCAGTCGCTGAGCTCCAGGTCTTCGTAACTGCACGGCGGCGCGTCGGCGCCGAGGCTGCGTTTGTAGCCGACCACCGCCGAAGACATGCACAGCCGCGAATTGCTGTCGATGTTGTTGGTGCCGACCAGCGCCCGCGCCAGTTTGTTGAAGGCGTAGTAGTCCTCGGTGAGCAACTGCCCGGAGATGTAGAACGCCACGCTGTCCGGGCCGTGTTCGGCGATGGTTTCGGCAAACACGTTGGTCGCGTGGTCGAGGGCGGTATCCCAGTCAGTACGGCTGCGCGCCAGGCCTTTGCCCAGGCGCAGTTCCGGGTATAAGGCGCGGGCGGCGAGGTCGCCGGTCAGGTGCAGCGTCGAGCCTTTGCTGCACAGTTTGCCGAAGTTGGCCGGGTGCGCCGGATCGCCGCTGACGCCGAGGATGCGCTCGCCGTCATGCTCGATCAGTACGCCGCAGCCGACCCCGCAGTAACAGCAGGTCGAGGCGGTCGTCTGGCGGTTCATCAGATGGCGTCCCGCAGGGCCAGTTGCACCCGGCCATTCTCGACCCGCGCCGGATGGTGATGGGCACAGCCGATGTCCGGCGCCTGAGCTTCGCCGGTTTCCAGGTCGATCTGCCAGTTATGCAGCGGGCAGGCCACGCGCTTGCCATAGATCAGGCCCTGCGACAGCGGCCCGCCCTTGTGCGGGCAGCGATCATCGAGGGCGAAAACCTCGTCGTCGCTTGTGCGAAAAATCGCGATGTCACCTTTCGGCCCGGCAATGATCCGCGAACCGAGGGCGTTGATCTCTTCCAGCGCACAGATATCGAGCCAGTTCATGCCGGCACCTCCAGGTTTTTCACGGGGATCACGTCGAATTCTTTCTTCAGTTGCGGCTGCGCCAGGCGCTCCTTCCACGGGTCCTGTTCGAACGACAGGGAGAATTGCAGGCGCTCATTCAGGGCCTTGCGCCGCTCGGCGTCTTCGAGCACGTTCTTCTTGATGTGGTCCATGCCGACCCGTTGCAGGTAATGCACGGTGCGCTCGAGGTAGAAGGCTTCTTCGCGGTAGAGCTGCAGGAACGCGCCGTTGTATTCACGGACTTCCTCGGCAGTCTTGAGCTTGACGAAGAACTCGGCGACTTCGGTCTTGATCCCGCCGTTGCCACCGATGTACATCTCCCAGCCGGAGTCGACGCCGATAATTCCTACGTCCTTGATGCCCGCTTCCGAGCAGTTGCGTGGGCAACCGGACACGGCCAGCTTCACTTTGTGCGGCGACCACATATTGAACAAGTCGTGTTCGAGCTCGATGCCCAGTTGCGTCGAGTTCTGCGTGCCGAAGCGGCAGAACTCGCTGCCGACGCAGGTTTTCACGGTGCGGATGGATTTGCCGTAGGCGTGGCCGGACGGCATGTCGAGGTCTTTCCAGACGCCGGGCAGATCCTGTTTCTTGATCCCCAGCAAATCGATGCGCTGACCGCCGGTGACCTTGACCATCGGCACGTTGTACTTGTCGGCCACATCGGCGATCCGCCGCAGTTCCGATGGGTTGGTCACGCCGCCCCACATGCGCGGCACCACCGAATAGGTGCCGTCCTTCTGGATGTTGGCGTGGGCGCGTTCGTTGATCAGACGCGATTGCGGGTCGTCCTTGGCCTCGCCCGGCCAAGTGGAAATCAGGTAATAGTTGAGCGCCGGGCGACAGGTCGCGCAGCCATTGGGCGTGCGCCAGTTCAGGTAACTCATGGTCTCGGCGATGGTCAGCAGGTGTTCCTGACGGATCGCCTGACGAATCTGCCCGTGGTTGAGGTCGCTGCAACCGCAGATGGCTTTTTCGCTTTTCGGTTTGACATCGGCCGCGCCACCCACGGTATTGATGAGGATTTGCTCGACCAGACCGGCGCACGAACCGCACGAGCTGGCAGCCTTGGTGTGTTTCTTCACTTCATCGACGCTGAACAGGCCGTGTTCCTGAATCGCCTTGACGATGGTGCCCTTGCACACACCGTTGCAGCCACACACTTCGGCGCTGTCGGCCATGACCATGGCTTTGTCCTGGCCCTGATGTCCTACGTCGCCTAAAGCGTTTTCGCCGAACATGAGGTGATCGCGGATCTCGCCGATGGCGTGATTCTCACGAATCTGCCGGAAATACCAACCGCCATCTGCCGTATCGCCGTACAGACAGGCGCCGACCAGCACGTCATCCTTGATCACCAGTTTTTTGTACACGCCGCCGATCGGGTCGGAGAGGGTGATGGTCTCGGTGCCTTCGCCGCCCATGAAATCGCCGGCGGAGAACAGGTCGATGCCGGTGACTTTCAATTTCGTCGAAGTCACCGAGCCCTGATAGCGAGCGAAACCCAGTTGCGCGAGGTGATTGGCGCAGACCTTGGCTTGTTCGAACAGCGGCGCAACGAGGCCGTAGGCGATGCCGCGATGACTGGCGCATTCGCCGATTGCGTAGATGCGCGGGTCGTAGGTTTGCAGGGTGTCGTTGACCAGAATCCCGCGATTGCACGGAATGCCGGCCTTTTCTGCCAGTTCGGTGTTGGGGCGGATGCCGGCGGCCATCACCACCAGATCGGCAGGAATGATGTCGCCGTTCTTGAACTGCACCGAGCCGACCCGGCCATTGCCGGCATCGTGCAAGGCTTGGGTCTGTTCGCACAGGCGAAAATGCAGGCCACGGGATTCCAGCGCCGATTGCAGAAGCTGGCCGCTGGTCTTGTCCAGTTGCCGCTCCAGCAGCCATTCGCCGAGGTGCACCACGGTGACGTGCATGCCGCGCAGCATCAGGCCATTGGCCGCTTCGAGGCCGAGCAGGCCGCCGCCGATGACTACGGCGTGCTTGTGGGTCCTGGCGGTGTCGATCATGGCCTGGGTGTCGGCGATGTCGCGGTAACCGATCACGCCCTGCAAAGTGTTGCCGGGGATTGGCAGGATGAACGGGGTCGAGCCGGTGGCGATCAGCAGGCGATCGTACTCGGCTTCGGTGCCGTCCTCGGCAATCACTCGGCGTTTGACCCGGTCGATCTCCACCACTTTGCGGTTGAGCAGCAACTTGATGTTGTTTTCCAGATACCAGTCGAGGTCGTTGAGGACGATCTCCTCGAAAGTCTGCTCACCGGCCAGCACCGGCGACAGCAGGATGCGGTTGTAGTTGGTGTGCGGTTCGGCGCCGAAGACGGTGATGTCGTAGAGCTCGTCGCTCAGCTTGAGCAGTTCTTCCAGGGTACGCACCCCGGCCATGCCATTGCCGATCATCACCAGTTTGAGTTTTTTCATCAGGTTCTCCGGGAGCTGCGGCTGGCCTCTGGTGGGCCGTCGGGCCTTGCTCGACAAATTTTGCGCAAACAAAAAAAGGCGTCCCGCTAGTTGCCTAGCGAGGACGCCTTTGTCCTGGTCCCGTTCTCTCGGGAAGCGCAGCCTTCGTCGTTGAAGGTTGGGCTTTATGTATGGTGAAAAGGGTTATGCAGTGGTTGTGCCAACTTGTTATGGCGCCGCAATTGCTGGTTTTTTTGCCCGATTGGAGCTGGCTCGATGCACTTTCTCGAGGCGTGTTGCGCTTTTTTGGAGCGCAGGATCAAAAGATCGCAGCCTTCGGCAGCTCCTACAGGTGTACGCAACCAACTGTAGGAGCTGCCGAAGGCTGCGATCTTTTCAGGGCTGATGAAACAACAAAACCAGCAGCACCACATTCCCCAGCAACGCCACCAACGCCATGGTCCGCCAGACCTTCAACGGCTCTCGCTCGAGTAAAGGCCGGGGTCGCACACTCAAACTTTGCCGCTCACCCTGTTCCAGCACCAGCAGCCACTCTTCAGCGGTTTCAAAGCGTTGCTGCGGATCGGCGGCGACGCCGCGTTCCAGGCTTTGCGCCAGCCAGTCCGGCAGGTCCGGGCGATAGCGACTGGCATTCACCGGTACGCCAAATCGGGGCCGCTGAAACGCTTCGATCTCGCCATAGGGGAAATGCCCGGTGAGCAGGTAATAGAGAGTGACGCCGACTGAGTACAAATCCTGCTGCGCACTCGGTGGTTCGCCGCGAAACGCTTCCGGGGCGATGAAACTAGGCGTTCCCGGCAGGGTCGACGGTGCGTCCTCGGACAGTCCCGGGCAATAAGCCAGGCCGAAATCCAGCAGGCGCAGTTCGCCGTCGTCACCCCGCAGCAGGTTTTCCGGTTTGACGTCGCGATGCAGAATCTGCCGCCGATGCAGCAGCCCGACCGCGCGCAATAGCCGTTCGGCGATGTCCTGCCACTGCGCCAAAGGCAGCGGGCCGCTGTGTTGAAACACGTCGGCCAGCGTCGTCCCGGCGTATTCGCGCATGACGTAATACAAATGCTGACGCTGAGTGCAGGCATGGATTTGCGGAAAATGCCGGCCGGCCACGCGCTTGAGAAACCATTCCTCCGACAGCAATGCCTGCCCGGCTTGCGGATCGTCGGCCAGCCGCGTCGGCAAGGTCTTCAACAGCCAAGACTGGCCCTGACCATCAAGCACGCGATACAGCAATGATTGCTGGCTCTGGCCGATGATGCCTTGCACCTGCCAGCCTTCAAACGCTTGCCCGGGTTTCAGCGTTGGCGGCAGTGGCCATTGCTGCAATTGCACCAGCGCATCGCCGATGCTCGCTTCGCCCAGCGCATCGACGCGCACCAGCAGGGCACTGGCGTTGTCCTGACTGCCCGCCAGATGCGCGGCGTTGACCAAGGTTTGCGCCGCGCTGTGCAGGTCCGGTTGATCACGCAGAATCGCCGCGATCGCGGTATCACCCAAGGTCGACCAGACGCCGTCGCTGAGTAAAACGAAGCTTTCGCCCTCACGCAGTTCGCCGTCGAGGAAATCCAGGACCAGATGCTGATCGAGCCCGAGCGCACGCTTGAGCACGTGTTGCATGCCCGGTTGCTCCCAGACGTGATCCTCGCTGATGCGCTGCAAGCGCTCGGCGTGCCAGCGATAGACCCGGCAATCGCCGACGTGGGCGAGGGTGAAGCGCCGACCGCGCATCACCAGCGCGCTGACCGTGGTCAGCAGCGGTTGCCCGCCGCCGTTGGCCTGCAGCCAGCGATTTTGCGCGAGCAGCAGGCGATCCAGCGCTTGGGCCCCGCTCCAGGTTTCCGGCGTCGCGTAGTAGTCCAGCGCCAGCGCCTGCAAGGTCGAACGCGCGGCGAGGCCGCCATCGGCGCACTGGCTGACGCCGTCGGCGATGGCGAACAGATAACCCTTGCTCACCGCCAGTGCCGGCGCCGGTGTCACCGAACGCAGGGCGTCCTGATTCTCCGCACGCGGGCCGGTGGCGCTGGCTTCGGCGAAGCTCAGTTGCAGGGCCATTCGAGCCTCAGACCCGCGCCGCCGTTACTGCCGCCGAACCCCAGGTGGTTCTCCAGCGACGCTTGACGCCGTGCAAGCCAAACCACGCCAACACACCGAGGCTGGCGAACAACCACAGCGCCAATTGATAGCTGCCGGTGCTTTGCTTGATCGCGCCCATGCCGGCCGCGAGGGCGAAGCCGCCGATACCGCCGGCCATGCCGATCAGCCCGGTCATCACGCCGATCTCCAGACGAAAACGCTGCGGCACCAGTTGGAAAACCGCACCGTTGCCCGCGCCCAAGCCGAGCATGGTGCAGACGAAAAGCGCCAGCGCCGCGTAGGAACTTGGCAGATTGAAGCCCACCGCTGCGATGCAGATGGCAGCGACGGTGTACATCGCCAGCAAGGTGCGGATGCCGCCGAAGCGATCGGCCAGCGCGCCACCCAATGGCCGCATCAGGCTGCCGCCGAACACGCAGGCAGCGGTGTAGTAGCCGGCGGTTACCGGGCTCAGACCGTATTGATCGTTGAAGTAACCGGGCAGGGCGCTGGCCAGGCCGATGAAGCCGCCGAAGGTGACGCTGTAGAAAAACATGAACCACCAACTGTCGCGATCACCGAGGGCCTTGAAGTAGTCGGCCATGGCTTTAGGTTTTGGCCGCTGCGGGGCATTTTTTGCCAACAGGGCGAACAGCACCAAGGTCAAAACCAGCGGGATCAGGGCGAAACCGAAGACATTGCTCCAGCCGAACGCGGCGGCAATCACTGGCGCCAGCAGCGCGGCGAACACGGTGCCGGAGTTGCCGGCGCCGGCGATGCCCATGGCTTTGCCTTGGTGCTCTGGCGGGTACCACTGCGAGGCCAGCGGCAGGGCCACGGCGAACGACGCGCCGGCCATACCAAGAAACAGACCGAGGATCAGCGCCTGTTCATAACTGTGGATGCCGAGTTTCCAGGCGCCGAACAGCGCGCAGATGACGATGACCTGGCCGATTAGCCCGGCGGTCTTGGGCGACAAGCGATCAGCGAGCATGCCCATGGCGAAGCGCAACACCGCGCCGGCGAGAATCGGCGTGGCGACGACGAGGCCGCGTTGCTGGGTGGTCAGGTGCAGGTCGGCGGCAATCTGCACCGCCAGCGGGCCGAGCAGGTACCAGACCATGAAGCTCAGGTCGAAATACAGGAAGGCCGCGAACAGGGTCGGGGTATGGCCGGATTTCCAGAAGCTTGAATTCATCGCGCACCTCGGCTGAAAAGAGTCTCGAAAGGAGTCATGCACAGCAGGTGGAGCGCCTCACGGCCGCACCACCGGCCCCGCTCTGTGGGGCCAAAACGCAAAAACGCCGCTACCTGATTCGCCGAGGGGCGAACGGGGTGAGCGACGTCTTTGTCGTAGGTGGGGCAACCGCCGTTGGTTACCTGTGCGGTTTACTTAGCGAGATTTGTGCCAACAGCTGAAAAGCAAAAGCCCCTCACCCTAGCCCTCTCCCAGAGGGAGAGGGAACCGAGCGGGGGATGGCCGAATCATTTGCCGATCTGAACGATTTCGAGTGAATCCATAATCGACTCGGTCGTTCAGGTCGGCGGACAGCGCAAGACAACGCGGTCGGTCCCCTCTCCCTCCGGGAGAGGGCTAGGGTGAGGGGCTCTTGATTTGCAGCGAAAATTTCAGCCCAGCAACTCACTCATGGCAATGATCTGCTCCGCCACCTGAATCAGCTTCTGCTGGCGGCTCATCGCCTGGCGGCGCATCAGCGTATAGGCCTCTTCCTCGTTGCAGTCCTTCATCTTCATCAGCAAACCCTTGGCCAGTTCAATGCGCTTGCGCTCGGCCAGTTGCTGGTCACGGGCCTGCAATTGCGCGCGCAGGGCCTGGTCACTCTCGAAGCGCGCCATCGCCACATCGAGAATCGGCTGCAACCGTTGTGCGTGAATGCCTTCGACGATGTAGGCACTGACCCCGGACTTGATCGCCTGACGCATCACCCCCGGGTCATGTTCGTCGGTGAACATCACGATCGGCCGGGGCTGGTCGCGGCTGACCAGCACCACTTGCTCCATGACATCGCGGCTCGGTGACTCGGTATCGATCAGGATCACGTCCGGGCGCACCGTTTCGACGCGCGCCGGCAGGTCGATGGTCAGGCCGGACTCGTCGATCACTTCGAAGCCGGCCTCGGTCAGCGCCGCTTTCAGGCGTCCGACTTTTTTCGCGGTGTCGTTGATCAGCAGAATGCGCAACATGTTCGCGGTCTCCTGTCAGCGGCGGGCGAGAAGGGGGGCGGTGTCGTTCAGGGCATGCAGCTTGAAACTGCGCGCATAGCCCGCCGGATCGCTGCCGTCCCAGACCTTGCCGTCGAGCAACAGGCTGCTGCGCAGGTCGGCGTGCGAAGCCGCAATACCGACAGCGCTCGCTGCCTCGCGGTACAGATCCAGACGCTGAACCTGGCGGGCGACGGCCAGATAATCCGGATCCTCGCGCAATAGACCCCAGCGACGGAACTGGGTCATGAACCACATGCCGTCGGAAAGGTAGGGCAGATTGACCTCGCCATCGCCATGAAAACGCAGCGCATGCGGATCCTGCCAGCGATTACCGAGGCCGTCGGCGTAGTCGCCCATGAAACGCGGCTCGATGCACGCGGCGGGGGTGTCGAGGTATTCGGTAGCGCTCAGTAATAGCGCGGTACTGCGGCGGTTTTCCGGGCTTTCTTCGATGAAGCGACTGGCCTCAAGAATGGCCATGACCAGCGCCCGCGCGGTGTTGGGATATTGCTCGACGAATTCGCGGGTGCAGCCGAGGACTTTTTCCGGGTGGTCGGGCCAGATGCTCTGGCTGGTCGCCAGGGTGAAACCGAGATCCTGCTGCACGGCGCTGGCCGCCCACGGTTCGCCGACGCAAAAGCCGTCGATGCGCCCGGCTTGCAGGTGCGCAACCATTTGCGGCGGCGGCACCACCACGCTGTCGACGTCCTGCAACGGATGAATGCCCTGGCTCGCCAGCCAGTAATAAAGCCACATCGCATGGGTGCCGGTGGGGAAGGTCTGGGCGAAGGTCAGTTTTGCGCGGCTTTGGTGCACATGCTGATCGAGCGCTTCAGGACTGTTCACGCCAGCCTGTTGCAAACCATGGGACAGGTTCAGGCTCTGGCCATTCTGGTTCAGGCCCATCAGCACTGCCATGTCGGTCGGGGCGACGCCGCCGATGCCCAGGTGCACCGCGTAAATCAGTCCGTACAGGCTGTGCGCGGCATCCAGTTCGCCGCTGACCAGTTTGTCGCGCAGGTTGGCCCATGAGGCCTGACGTTTGAGGTTCAGCGTCAGGCCGTAGGGCTGGGCGAAGCCCTGGGTGGCGGCGACCACCACCGAGGCGCAGTCGCTCAGCGCCATGAAGCCGAGATTGATCGCGCTCTTTTCCGGCGCATCGCTGCCATTGACCCAGGCCAGCGGCCCCAAGGACGTTTCGTTCATACGCTACCTCAAAAAAAACGTCGTCCCGGATTCTGCGCAGGCAAAACCCGGGGACGACGCCATTGTCCTGGCCTGCGCGCCGTCATTGGTCGGCAGACTGATGAGCGGGGTGGTGCAAGGCATATGCCAGTCGCCTGATTCGCGCAGGCGCCTCGCGCCGGGGGACGATGCCCGGCTATAATCGCCGCCTCTTTTCGCCGCCCGAGTCATTGCCGCCCATGTACACCCTGGCCCGTCAGCTGTTGTTCAAACTTTCCCCGGAAACCTCCCACGATCTGTCGCTGGATCTGATCGGCGCGGGTGGACGTTTGGGCCTCAACGGCTTGCTGTGCAAGGCACCGGCGAAAATGCCGGTGACCGTCATGGGGCTCGAATTTCCGAACCCGGTGGGGCTGGCGGCAGGTCTGGACAAGAACGGCGCGGCCATCGATGGCTTTGCGCAACTGGGTTTCGGTTTTGTCGAAATCGGCACCGTGACCCCGCGTCCGCAGCCGGGTAACCCGAAACCACGAATCTTCCGCCTGCCGGAAGCCGAGGCGATCATCAACCGCATGGGTTTCAACAACCTTGGTGTGGACAACCTGCTGGCGCGGGTCGCTGCGGCGAAATACCAGGGCGTGCTGGGCATCAACATCGGCAAGAATTTCGACACCCCGGTCGAGCGTGCGGTCGACGATTACCTGATCTGCCTGGACAAGGTTTACGCCCACGCCAGCTACGTCACCGTCAACGTCAGCTCGCCGAACACCCCGGGCCTGCGCAGCCTGCAGTTCGGCGACTCGCTCAAGCAATTGCTTGCGGATCTGGCCACGCGCCGCGCCGAACTGGCTCTGCGTCACGGTAAGCATGTGCCGCTGGCGATCAAGATCGCGCCGGACATGACCGACGAAGAAACTGCGCAGGTCGCCCAGGCGTTGATCGAAACCGGCATGGATGCGGTGATCGCCACCAATACGACTTTGAGTCGTGTCGGCGTCGAAGGCATGGAGCATGGCGACGAGGCGGGCGGTCTGTCGGGTGCGCCGGTGCGTGAAAAGAGCACCCATACCGTGAAAGTGCTGGCGGGCGAATTGGCCGGGCGTTTGCCGATCATTGCTGCGGGCGGGATTACCGAAGGTAAACATGCGGCGGAGAAGATCACGGCCGGTGCAAGCCTGGTGCAGATCTATTCGGGCTTCATCTACAAAGGCCCGGCGCTGATTCGTGAATCGGTGGATGCGATCGCCGCGTTGCGAAAATAACACCGGTCCCTGTAGGAGCTGCCGAAGGCTGCGATCTTTTGATCTTGATCTTGATCTTGATCTTGATCTTGATTTGAAAAGATCAAAAGATCGCAGCCTTCGGCAGCTCCTACGGGTTATGTGCTCGGCACAAAAATGCAGGTATTAAAAAGGGCTCCTCGAAGGAGCCCCTGGGCCGTAGCCCGCCGTCCGGGAAGGACGTGCGTGGTTAATTCATTGCAAATTCAGATTGTCGTGTCGGAATAAATGCCCTGTGTCAGCCGACGGCGTGAAGTTCGTTGAGTCTGTGGATTCCCGCAGTGCCGGTCATACCGTCCCAGTTGTCGCCGCGTCCTTCTCGCCAGCCGTTGATCCAGGCTTGACGTACCGACGGTAGAGTAAATGGGCAAAGCTCACGGGATTTGCCACCAACGCCATATTGATATCCGCGCAAAAATGCTCTTTCCAACGGATCACGCTTAAGTCTTCTCATAGGGTGTTTCCCTCACTTGTTGACTGTAGTGTCGCGTTGACCTCAATTGAGGTCTGGCAGAAAAAACCTGCCATCGTGCGGCTCGCTGCCGGCGTGGCGAGCCAAGGTGTTGACGCCGTTGCGACGTCAACCTGTGCTCAGTTCTAACCAATGAGTCACACCGAGGGAATGATCGTTTTGTCATAAGCACGTAACGTAAAGGATGCTATGGCGATAAGTAACCGCGTATTTATTCAACGTTCAATGCGCAAACCCCGGTATGATCGGCGCCCCGCTGACTTAGGGGGTTAATCCTTTAGTGAGAATGACCCACGTTTGCGCTTGGGTAATATTCGACGAAGGGTCGCTTTCAGTCTTTTTGTTGCACCAACTTTTTTATCTGTCCCGGCATCTAAGCTCTTTTAACCCGAGCAGCGGGGATGGAACGGCACACCTTCGTGCCACGCGGGCGCTCTTTCAGAAAAGCGCCTGATTGAAAACCGGGTCGGCAATGCGTTGCCGGCCCACTAGCCAAAGGCTCTGGAATTACCATGTCCGATCGTTTCGAACTCTTCCTCACTTGCCCCAAAGGCCTTGAAGGCCTGCTCATCGAGGAAGCCGTCGGGCTTGGCCTTGAAGAAGCGCGCGAGCACACCTCCGCCGTGCGTGGCATGGCGACCATGGAAACCGCTTATCGCCTGTGCCTCTGGTCGCGTCTGGCCAACCGGGTGTTGCTGGTGCTCAAGCGTTTCCCGATGAAGGACGCCGAAGACCTCTACCACGGCGTGCTCGACATCGACTGGCAGGATCACATGCTCAGCGACGGCACCCTGGCCGTCGAATTCAGCGGCCACGGCTCGGGCATCGACAACACCCACTTCGGCGCGCTGAAAGTCAAAGATGCCATCGTCGACAAACTGCGCACGCCACAGGGCGATCGTCCATCCATCGACAAACTCAACCCGGACCTGCGCATTCACCTGCGTCTGGATCGCGGCGAAGCGATTCTGTCCCTCGACCTGTCCGGCCACAGCCTGCACCAGCGTGGCTATCGCTTGCAGCAGGGCGCGGCGCCGCTGAAGGAAAACCTCGCGGCGGCAATCCTCATCCGTTCCGGCTGGCCGCGAATTGCCGCCGAAGGTGGCGCACTGGCTGACCCGATGTGCGGTGTCGGTACGTTTCTCGTCGAAGCCGGGATGATTGCCGCCGACATGGCGCCGAACCTGCGTCGCGAGCAGTGGGGCTTTACCGCGTGGCTCGGTCACGTGCCGGCACTGTGGAAAAAACTCCATGAAGAAGCCGTCGAGCGTGCCGCCGCCGGTCTGGCCAAACCGCCGCTGTGGATTCGCGGTTACGAAGCCGATCCACGATTGATTCAGCCAGGCCGCAACAACGTTGAACGTGCCGGCCTCAGCGAGTGGATCAAGATCTACCAGGGCGAAGTGGCGACCTTCGAGCCGCGCCCGGATCAGAACCAGAAAGGTCTGGTCATCTGCAACCCGCCGTACGGCGAGCGTCTCGGTGACGAAGCCAGCCTGCTGTATCTCTACCAGAACCTCGGCGAGCGTCTGCGTCAGGCCTGCCTGAACTGGGAAGCGGCGGTGTTCACCGGCGCCCCGGATCTGGGCAAGCGCATGGGTATCCGCAGCCATAAGCAGTATTCGTTCTGGAACGGCGCGCTGCCGTGCAAACTGCTGCTGATCAAGGTTTTGCCGGATCAGTTCGTCACTGGCGAGCGCCGCACTCCGGAACAGCGTCAGGCCGAGCGCGAGCAAGCGGCTTACGACCAGACCCCGGACGAGCCGCAAGAGCGCAAGTTCAACAAGAACGGCAACCCGATCAAGCCGACGCCGGCCCCGGCGCCAGTGATCGAACAGCCGCGCCTGAGCGAAGGCGGGCAGATGTTTGCCAATCGCTTGCAGAAAAATCTCAAGGCGATGGGCAAGTGGGTCAAGCGCGAAGGCATCGATTGCTACCGCGTCTATGATGCCGACATGCCGGAATACGCGATGGCCATCGACCTGTACCACGACTGGGTGCACGTTCAGGAATACGCCGCGCCGAAATCCATCGACCCGGAAAAAGCCTCGGCGCGCATGTTCGATGCGCTGGCGGCCATTCCGCAGGCGTTGAACGTCGACAAGAACCGCGTGGTGGTCAAGCGCCGCGAGCGGCAGAGCGGCACCAGGCAGTACGAGCGTCAGGCGGCGCAGGGCAAGTTCGTCGAGGTCAATGAAGGTGGCGTGAAGTTGCTGGTCAACCTCACCGACTACCTCGACACCGGCCTGTTCCTCGATCACCGGCCGATGCGCATGCGCATCCAGAAAGAGGCGGCCGGCAAACGCTTCCTCAATCTGTTCTGCTACACCGCGACCGCCAGCGTGCACGCGGCCAGGGGTGGCGCGCGCAGCACCACCAGCGTCGACCTGTCGAAAACCTATCTGGACTGGGCGCGGCGCAACTTGTCGCTGAACGGTTTCTCGGACAAGAACCGTCTGGAGCAGGGCGATGTGATGGCGTGGCTGGAAAGCAGTCGCGACGAATACGACCTGATCTTCATCGACCCGCCGACGTTCTCCAACTCCAAGCGCATGGAAGGCATCTTCGATGTGCAGCGCGATCAGGTGCAGTTGATCGACTTGGCGATGGCGCGGCTGGCACCGGGTGGCGTGCTGTATTTCTCCAACAACTTCCGCAAGTTCCAGTTGGAGGAAAACCTCGCCGAGCGTTATGCGGTCGAGGAAATCAGCGCGCAGACCATTGATCCGGATTTCGCCCGCAATACCAAGATCCACCGCGCCTGGAAAATCACGGCTCGTTGACGCTTTCACTGGTTGGATCCACAGAGCCTTGATTTTTAACGGCTCGGGGGATCCAGCGGTGCTGGCTAAATTAGTGGCTAATAGCTATAACTCACACACCGCCAATGGGGTTTTCCCGCAAATCTGGCGGAGTGAGTCGTGCTTATGCCGTTGCACCCCGTGCGCCCGAAAATCCTCGGTTTCATCAGCGAAGACGTTTCAGCCTGGCTGGTCGCGCTGTTGGTATTGCTCGCCGGCGGGATTCTCACCGGGCTGCTCGCATGGGGCACCTTCAACCAGTTTCAGCAACAATCGCGTCAGCGCTTTCAACTGCTGGCCAATGAACGCTACAGCCGCATCGCCGAACGTTTTCAGGATCAGGAGCAACGTCTCGATGGTCTGCGGCGGTTCTTCGCCAACTCCGAATCGGTGTCCCGCGCTGAGTTCGATGGTTACTCTCGACCCTTATTGCTGCGCACCCAAGCCTATACCTACGCGCCGCGAGTCAGCGGTGCCGAACGGACCGCGTTCGAACAGCAGGTGCGTGATGAGGGCCTGAGCGAGTTCACCATTCGCGAACTGGACGCCAAAGGCGAATTGCAACTGGCGGCGCCGCGCGACGAATACGTGCCGGTGCTCTACACGCAAACCCAAAGCCGACTGGCGCCACCGCTGGGCTACGACTTGCTCGCCCAACCCTTGCGCCGCGAAACCCTGCAACGCGCCGACCAGCTCGGCAGCATGGCGGTGTCGCAACCTATGCATCTGGTCGGGATCGAGCCGTCGTACGCGCGTGGTGTGCTGCTGCTGGCGCCGGTCAGTCGCGCTGGAGAGTCGCAGCCGTTCGGCTATGTGATGGCGGTGATCAGCATGCGCCAGTTGCTCGCCGACGGATTGCCCGATGCCCTGCACGATTATCTGTCGGTGCGCATTCTCGACCTGTCGACCCAGGATCAGCACGAAGCGCTGTTCGAATCGAGCAACGAGGCGGTGCCCGGCGATCTGGCGGCGACGCGCTTGCTGCGCATGGCCGACCACGACTATCAGGTCGATATCCTGCCGAGCGAAGCGTTCATGCAGGCCAACCATTCGTCGGTGGGCAGCGTGATCATTCTGGGCGGCTTGCTCAGCGCGCTGCTCAGCGCCTTGCTTTACGTGCTGGTCAGCCAGCGCCAGCGCGCGGTGCGCCTGGTCGAGGTGCGCACCCAGGAGTTGCACGAGCGCGAGCAGGAATTGCGCGGCACCCACGGTCAACTGCGCGGCGTTCTGAATGCCGCCACTCAGGTCGCGATCATTGCCACCGACCTGCGCGGGGTGATCAACACCTTCAACCCCGGCGCCGAGCAAATGCTCGGCTACAGCAGCGCCGAAGTCGTTGGGCGCATGACCCTGGAGAACCTGCATTTACCACGGGAACTGGCGGCGCGTTCGGCCGAGTTGAGTGCGCGCTACGGCAAAAGCATTCCGACTTGCCACGCGATGCTGGTCGAGGGCGGCGAGGTCGGCGGCCATGAAGCGCGCGAGTGGACGCTGGTGCGCAGCGACGGCAGTCATCTGCCGGTGAACATGCTCGCCACCCCGGTGCTTGACGAACAAGGCCTGTGGGTCGGTCATCTGGCGATCTGCATCGACATCACCGAGCGCAAACGCGTGCACGAAGTGCTGGCAGCACGCGACACATTGCTGAAGAAACTCAGCGCCCATGTTCCCGGTGGCATCTACCAATTCAAGATGGAATTCGACGGACGCTTCAGCGTGATCTACGCCAGCGATGGCATCCGCGAAATCTACGAGCTGGAGCCGGATGTGCTGCTGCTCGACTCCGAGGCGATCTTCAGTCGTATCCACCCGCAGGATGCGATTCGCGTGCGCAGCTCGATCCGCGAATCGGCGGAAAACCTCAGTCCTTGGCGCGAGGAGTACCGCGTGCAACTGCCCGAGCGCGGTCTGCGCTGGGTGCGCGGCGAGGCGACACCGGAAGAGCTGCCGGGCGGCGGAGTGCTGTGGCACGGTTATATCTCGGATATCTCCGATCTCAAGCGCGTGGAAGAGGAATTGCGCGCGTTGTCGATCACCGACTCGCTGACCGGCATTCACAACCGCCGCTATTTCCAGGAACGCCTGACCACCGAAATGGCCCGGGTCGAGCGTGGCGGCGGTGAGTTGTCGGTGATCATGCTCGACATCGACCACTTCAAACGCATCAACGATCAGTTCGGCCACGCCGTCGGCGACCGCGTGCTGCAGGCAGTCTGCGAGCGGATCGGCCATCGCCTGCGCCGCACCGACGTGTTCTGCCGTTTGGGCGGTGAAGAGTTCATGGTGCTGTGCCCGGACATCGACGGCGAACACGCCTACATGCTGGCGATGGAGTTGTGGGAAGGTTTGCGTAGCGCGCCGGTGGACGTGGTCGGCTTGGTCACCGCGAGTTTCGGCATCGCCAGCTGGCGCCCGGGGGAGGGCGCAGATGCGCTGTTGCTGCGCGCTGACTCAGGGGTTTACGCGGCGAAGCAGAATGGCCGGGATCGGGTTGAGCGGGAGATGAGCTGAGCCGCTGATGCTCGATACACCACAAACCTGTGGGAGCTGGCTTGCCAGCGATAGGGTTATTCCAGTCAGCATATTCGGTGACTGACAGTCCGCTATCGCTGGCAAGCCAGCTCCCACAGGGTTTTGTGGTGTGGCTTGGATTGGGTTACAGCACCGAAGCGGTCTGCGGCAGTTTCGGCTGTTTGTACAGATCCAGCAGCACCTGATCGAGCACCGACGAGGCGCCGAACGGGGCCTTGTCGTTGAGGATCGCCACTACCGCCCAGGTATTGCCATTCACATCACGGCTGAAACCGGCGATCGCGCGCACGGTGTTCAGGGTGCCGGTCTTGACGTGGGCTTCGCCGCGCATCGCCGTGGTTTTCAGGCGTTTGCGCATGGTGCCGTCGGTACCGGCAATCGGCAGCGAGCTGATGTATTCGGCGGCGTACGGGCTGTGCCAGGCGGCCTGCAGCATGTTGGCCATCTCACGCGCGCTGACCCGCTCGGCCCGCGACAGACCGGAGCCGTTCTCCATCACCAGATGCGGCGCGGTGATGCCTTTCTTCGCCAGCCACTGACGCACCACGCGTTGCGCAGCCCGGGCGTCGTCACCGTCGGCATCGTTGCGGAAACGCTGGCCAAGACTGAGGAACAGCTGCTGGGCCATGGTGTTGTTACTGTATTTGTTGATGTCGCGGATGATCTCGGCCAGATCCGGCGAGTACGCGCGGGCGAGCAGTTTGGCGCCGCTCGGCGTCGGTGCCAGACGATCCTTGCCCTGGATGCTGCCACCCAGCTCCTTCCAGATCGCCCGCACGGCGCCGGCGGTGTAGGTCGCGTGGTCGAGCAACGACAGGTAGGTCTGCGAACTGCAGCCTTCGCCCAACTGGCCGCCGACGGTTACGGTCACGCTGCCATCGGCCTGCGGCACCGGGTTGTAGCGCACGCCGCCGGTGCATTGCTTGGACGGCAGCGCCTTGACGGTGTTTTCGATACGAATGCTGGCAATCGGCGGCTCAACCGAAATCAGTACGCGGCCACCGTCATTGCGCGCGACGAAGCGCAGGGCCTTGAGGTTGACCAGCAATGAGTCGGGCTTGACCAGGAACGGCTTGTTGTCGTCGTTGCCGTCATCGTTGAATTCCGGCAATTGCGGCTGCACGAAGAAGTTGCGGTCGAGGATCAGGTCGCCGGTGATCTGGGTCACGCCGTTGGCGCGCAGGTCGCGCATCAACAGCCAGAGTTTCTCCATGTTCAGCTTCGGGTCACCGCCACCCTTGAGGTAGAGGTTGCCGTTGAGAATGCCGCCGCTCAGGTCGCCGTCGGTGTAGAACTCGGTTTTCCACTGATGGTTGGGGCCGAGCATTTCCAGCGCCGCGTAAGTGGTGACCAGTTTCATTGTCGAGGCCGGATTGACCGAGACGTCGGCGTTGAACACGGTCGGCGTGCCCGGACCGTCGAGCGGCACCATCACCAGCGACAGCGCAGTGGGCTGCAACTTGCTGGCCTTGAGGGCTTTTTCGACGTTCGGGGTGAGGGAAGTGTTGATGGTGGCAGCGGAGACAGGCAGGGCCAGAGGCAGAAGAAGGCCGGCGAGAAACAGTGGACGCAACGATTTGATCATATGCAATAAAACCCTGCAAAAGAGGGGAAAAAAGACGAGGACATGGATGAAAAGGCCCTCAGTGGTCATGAAAGTGTCGGCATTATGCCCCAAGCTGTAACAGCTTGTGCCGTGTCGCGACCGGCCAATCGCTTATTTTTTTACAGGCGGTCAGCCGCAGCGACCAGAGAGTCGGGCAATCGCCGGCTTAAACTGGTAAAGTGCCGGCCGTTATTACTTAAGAGGATTGTTCCAATGGCGACTAACCGTTCCCAGCGTCTGCGCAAAAAACTGTGCGTTGATGAATTTCAAGAGCTGGGTTTCGAACTGAACCTGGATTTCAAAGAAGATTTGGCTGATGAAGCCATTGATGCTTTCCTCGACGCGTTCCTCAAAGAAGCCATGGAAGCCAACGGTCTGGGTTATGTTGGCGGCGACGACTTCGGTCTGGTGTGCCTGCAGAAGCGTGGCTCGGTCAACGAAGAGCAGCGCGCTGCCGTTGAAGCCTGGCTGAAAAACCGCTCCGAGCTGACCAAGTACGAAGTCAGCCCGCTGCTGGACGTGTGGTATCCGGAAAAGCCGATCAACGCGGCTAAGTGATACTGAAAAAACGGCGACCTTCGGGTCGCCGTTTTTTTTCGTGGATCAAAAGATCGCAGCCTCGTTTCACTCGTCAGCTCCTACCTGTTCGCGATCCCCTGTAGGAGCTGTCGAGTGCAACGAGGCTGCGATCTTTGCTTCTAGGCTTTACGCCAATTCAAAATCACCAGCGTCAAAACCCCCGCCACAATCCCCCAAAACGCCGAACCAATGGAAAACAGTGTCAGCCCCGACGCCGTGACCATGAAGGTGATCAACGCCGCTTCCCGTTCCTTCACCTCGTTCATGGCAATGCTCAAGCCATTGATGATCGAGCCGAACAGCGCCAGCGCGGCAATCGACAGCACCAGTTCTTTCGGCAACGCCGCAAACAATGCCGCCAACGTCGCGCCGAAGACCCCGGCAATCCCGTAGAACACCCCGCACCACACCGCTGCGGTGTAGCGCTTGTTGCGATCTTCATGGGCATGCGGGCCGGTGCAGATCGCCGCGCTGATCGCCGCGAGGTTGATGCCGTGGGAGCCGAACGGCGCCAACAGCAGCGAGGCAATGCCGGTGGTGGTGATCAGTGGCGAGGCCGGGACGTTATAGCCATCGGCACGCAGCACGGCGATGCCGGGCATGTTCTGCGAGGTCATCGCCACCACGAACAGCGGAATGCCGATGCTGATGGTCGCGGCCAGGGAGAAGTGCGGCGTGGTCCAGACCGGGGTGGCCACTTCCAGGTGAAAGCCGCTGAAATCCAGCAGCCCCATGAAGCCCGACAGCGCAGTGCCGATCAGCAGCGCCGCGAGCACGGCATAGCGTGGTGACAGGCGCTTGACCAGCAGATAAGTGAAGAACATCCCCAGCACCAGACCGGTACGGTGTTGCGCGGCGACGAAGATTTCGCTGCCGATCTTGAACAGGATCCCTGCCAGCAGAGCTGCCGCCAAAGAGGCCGGGATCTTTTTTACCAGCCGTTCGAAGCTGCCGGTCATGCCGCAGATCGTCACCAGCACCGCGCAGGTGATGTAGGCGCCGATTGCCTCGCCATAACTGACGCCGCCCAGGCTGGTGATCAGCAACGCCGCGCCGGGGGTCGACCAGGCGATGGTGATCGGTGTGCGATAGCGCAGCGACAGGCCGATCGAACACACCGCCATGCCAATCGAAATCGCCCAGATCCACGAGGAAATTTGTCCGCTGGTCAGCCCGGCCGCTTGCCCGGCCTGGAACATCAGCACCAGCGAACTGGTGTAACCGGTCATCATCGCGATGAAACCGGCGACGATGGCGGAAGGCGAAGTGTCGGCCAGAGGGCGCAGGCGGGCGTGGGTGGCGTCGGTCATGACGGCGGTGTTCCTTATACCAATGGAGATGTCCGCCACAACACATCCCCTGTAGGAGCTGCCGAAGGCTGCGATCTTTTGACTTTGATTTTAAGAAGCAAGATCAAGAGATCGCAGCCTTCGGCAGCTCCTACATAAGGGGATTGTGCGTAGAAGGCGGATTCTGCGATCAAGCCTAAACTCAAACGTAACTCAGTGTTGCAATACAGCCGCAGGCGCAAACAGCCGTACAGTCGTGTTGCCACCATTCATTGTGTACAATCGCGCTGTTTTTTACGCGATACTTGCCAGCGACCTACTGTGCCGTATTACAGTCACGGTCTATTCGCCGCAGTTTTCCCGACTCGAGTGCCCATGAACGAACAGTTGCAACCCCTCAAGAAACAACCGCGAGCAGGCAAAGCCGGCCGCAGCGGAACCCAGGACGATATTGTCTACGCGCATATCTTCGAGGCCATCCTCGAACAGCGTCTGGCGCCCGGCACCAAGTTGAGCGAAGAAGCGCTGGGGGAAATCTTCGGGGTGAGCCGCACCATCATTCGCCGCGCACTGTCGCGTCTGGCCCATGAAGGCGTGGTGCTGTTGCGGCCGAACCGTGGCGCCGTCGTCGCCAGCCCGAGCGTTGAAGAGGCGCGTCAGGTGTTTCTCGCCCGGCGTCTGGTCGAGCGGGCGATCACTGAACTGGCGGTGCAACATGCCACTGCCGAGCAGATCGCCGAACTGCGGCAGATGGTCAACGACGAGCGCGACAGCTTCTCCCGTGGCGATCGTGGTGCCGGTATTCGACTGTCGGGCGAATTCCACCTGAAGCTGGCGGAAGCGGCAATGAACGCACCGTTGATCAGCTTCCAGCGCAGCCTGGTGTCGCAGACCTCGCTGATCATCGCCCAGTATGAAAGCGGCAACCGCTCGCATTGCTCGTACGACGAACACACGCAGTTGATCGACGCCATCGAAAAGCGCGACGGCGAACTGGCGGTGAACCTGATGATGCATCACATGGATCACATCGACAGCAAGCTCAACCTCGACGAGGAAGGCGCGTCGGATGATCTGCATGCGGTGTTCTCGCATTTGTTGCAGACCAAGAAGCCGGGGCGTCCAGCGGCCAAGCTCTGATCTGAAACCGAGTCGCCCCAATCGCTGGCAAGCCAGCTCCCACAGGTTTCTCGGTGTATCGCAGATTTGGTGAACCCCACAAAACCCTGTGGGAGCTGGCTTGCCAGCGATAGCTCCCTGACCGGCATCAAAAATCCCCCGGGGTAAACACCACCGGGGATGATCGTTCCCACGCTCTGCGTGGGAATGCCTCTAGGGACGCTCCGCGTCCAGTGACGCGGAGCGTCACGGGCTGCATTCCCACGCAGAGCGTGGGAACGATCAGGGCGAAGAGGTTAGCGCTGATGCACCAGCGCCCCCGCCGCATACGTCTGCGCCACCGTGCGGTCATCCCCCAGCGTCATCAACACAAATAACGTCTCGGCAATGTTATTGGACTGCTTCAAACGATAACTCAGCAGCGGCGTGGCGTTGTAATCCAGCACCAGGAAGTCGGCATCCGAACCCGGTTGCAGGTTACCGATCTTGTCTTCCAGGCGCAGCGCCCGCGCACCACCCAGGGTCGCCAGATACAGCGACTTGAACGGGCTCAACCGCGCGCCCTGCAGTTGCATGACCTTGTAGGCTTCGTTGAGGGTTTGCAGCAGCGAGAAACTGGTACCGCCGCCGACGTCGGTGCCGAGGCCGACATTGAGCTTGTGCTTTTCGGCCATCGGCAGGTTGAACAGGCCGCTGCCGAGGAACAGGTTCGAGGTCGGGCAGAACGAGATCGCCGAGCCGGTTTCCGCCAGTCGCGCGCATTCTTCGTCACACAGGTGCACGCCGTGGGCGAATACCGAGCGTTCGCCGAGCAATTGGTAATGATCGTAGACGTCGAGGTAGCCCTTGCGCTCCGGGAACAGCTCCTTGACCCACTCGATCTCCTTGAGGTTTTCGCTGATGTGGGTCTGCATATACAGATCCGGGTATTCAGTCAGCAATTGCCCGGCGAGGGTCAGTTGTTCCGGGGTGCTGGTGGGGGCGAAGCGCGGTGTCACCGCATAGTGCAAGCGGCCCTTGCCGTGCCAGCGCTCGATCAGCGCCTTGCTGTCGACGTAGCTGGATTCGGCGGTATCGACCAGATAATCCGGGGCATTGCGGTCCATCATCACCTTGCCGGCGATCATGCGCAGATCAAGCTTTTCCGCCGCTTCAAAAAACGAATTGACTGATTGCGGGTGCACGCTGCCGAACACCAGCGCCGTGGTGGTGCCGTTGCGCAGCAGTTCCTTGATGAAAATGTCCGCCACTTCGTCGGCGTGAGCCTTATCACCAAACTGGCTTTCGCACGGAAAGGTGTAGGTGTTCAGCCAGTCGAGCAGTTGCTCGCCATAGGAGCCGACCATGCCGGTCTGCGGCAGGTGAATGTGTGTGTCGATAAACCCCGGTGTGATCAGCGCATCCTGATAATGGTTGATCTCGATATCCGCCGGCAGGGTTGGCAGCAGTTCGCTGGCGTGGCCGAGGGCGCTGATCTTGCCATCGTCGATCACCAGCAGGCCGTCCTCGAAATATTCATAGGAGGCTTCGATGCCGACTTCGGCAGGGTCGGCGATGCTGTGCAGGATGGCGGCGCGGTAGGCTTTGCGAGTCAGAGGCATGAGGGTTCTCTAATCAGTTTGAGGCTTTGAGTTTGGCGGCCTGACTGCGGCGCGAGGCGGGCAGCAGTCGGGCAATCGGTTCGGCGCGGGCGCTGTGCTGGCCGAAATTGGCGTTGTAAGTGGCGATGATTTCGCCGGCGATGGAGATGGCGATTTCCACAGGCAGTTTGCCTTTGACTTCGCCGATGCCCATCGGGCAGCGCATGCGCTGCACCACGCTCGGGTCGAAACCACGATCGCGCAGGCGGTGTTCGAACTTGGCGCGTTTGGTTTTCGAGCCGATCAGGCCGAACCAGGTGAAATCGTTGCGCTTGAGAATCGCCGCGGTCAGTTCCAGATCGAGCTGATGGTTGTGGGTCATGACGATGCAGTAGCTGCCGGCGGGCAGATCATCGACTTCGTCCACCGGCTCTTCGCTGACGATTTTACGCACGCCGTGGGGGATGTGTTCGGGGAACTCGGCCTCGCGCGAATCGATCCAGCGCACCCGGCAGGGCAGGCTGGCCAGCAGCGGCACGAGGGCGCGACCGACGTGGCCTGCACCGAACACGGCAATCTGCGCCTGCACCTGACCCATCGGTTCGAACAGCAACACCGTGGCGCCGCCGCAACACTGGCCGAGGCTGGCACCGAGGCTGAAGCGCTCCAGATGGGTGTCCTGCTTACCGCTGGCGAGCATCTCGCGGGCGATCTGCATGGCTTTGAATTCCAGATGCCCGCCACCGATGGTGTCGAACAGGCGGTCGGCACTGACGACCATTTTCGAGCCGGCGTTGCGTGGCGTCGAGCCGAGTTCTTCGATGATCGTCACCAGCACACAGGGCTCGCCCTGATTCTGCAGGTCGGCGAGGGCGTCGATCCAGTTGTACATACACACCTCTCAGATCGTTCCCACGCTCTGCGTGGGAATGCATCACTGGACGCTCCGCGTCCGCTGTTCAGGATGCGACGCAGAGCGTCGCGGGCTGCATTCCCACGCAGAGCGTGGGAGCGATCATCAAACAACCGCGGTTTCAGCTTCGACAGCCTTCACCGCTTTGAGCTGGCGCATCTGCTCGCAGCCCCACAACACCCGCTCCGGCGTGGCTGGCGCGTCGATTTTCGGCTGATGCTGATAATCACCGAGACTCGCCACCGCGTCCTTGATTGCGCACCACGCGGCGATCCCGAGCATGAACGGCGGTTCACCGACGGCTTTGGAATGGAACACTGTGTCTTCCGGGTTCTTGCGGTTTTCCACCAGTTTCACCCGCAGATCCAGCGGCATGTCCGCCACCGCCGGGATCTTGTAGCTGGCCGGGCCGTTGGTCATCAGCTTGCCCTTGTTGTTCCAGACCAGCTCTTCCATGGTCAGCCAGCCCATGCCCTGGACGAAACCGCCCTCGACCTGACCGATGTCGATCGACGGGTTCAGCGAGGCGCCGACGTCGTGCAGGATGTCGGTGCGCAGCATCTTGTACTCGCCGGTCAGGGTATCGACGATCACTTCGCAGCAGGCTGCGCCGAAAGCGAAGTAATAGAACGGACGCCCACGGGCCTGACTGCGGTCGTAATAGATTTTCGGGGTCTTGTAGAAGCCAGTGCTCGACAGCGAGACCTGATTGAAATACGCCTGCTGGATCAGCGCTTCGAAGGTCAGAATCTGCTCGCGCACCCGCACGTGGCCGTTGCGGAATTCGACGTCTTCTTCGCTGACCTTGTAGTGCCGCGCGGCGAACTCGACCAAGCGTTGCTTGATGGTCTGTGCTGCGTTCTGCGCGGCTTTGCCGTTCAGGTCGGCGCCGCTGGAAGCAGCGGTCGGCGATGTATTCGGCACTTTGTCGGTGTTGGTCGCGGTGATCTGCACACGTTCGATTTCGACCTGGAACACTTCCGCCACGACCTGGGCGACTTTGGTATTCAGGCCCTGGCCCATTTCCGTACCGCCGTGGTTCAGGTGGATGCTGCCGTCGGTGTAGATGTGGATCAGCGCACCGGCCTGATTGAGGAAACTGGCGGTGAAGGAAATGCCGAATTTCACCGGAGTCAGCGCCAGACCTTTTTTGAGGATCGGGCTGTTGGCGTTGTAGCGACGGATCGCTTCGCGGCGCTCGGCGTACTGGCTGCTTTCTTCCAGTTCGGCGGTCATCTCTTCGAGCATGTTGTGCTCGACGGTCTGGTAGTAGTGGGTGACGTTGCGCTCGGTCTTGCCGTAGTAGTTGGCCTTGCGCACCGCCAGCGGGTCGAGCTTCAGGTGCCGGGCAATCGCGTCCATCACTTCTTCGATGGCGACCATGCCTTGCGGGCCACCGAAACCACGATAAGCGGTGTTCGAGGCGGTGTTGGTCTTGCAACGGTGGCCGTTGATGGTTGCATCACCGAGATAGTAAGAGTTGTCCGAGTGGAACATCGCCCGGTCAACGATCGAAGCAGACAAGTCCGGCGAGCAGCCGCAGTTGCCGGCCAGCTCCATGTTGATCCCGTGCAGACGGCCGCTGCTGTCGAAGCCGACGTCGTATTCAACGTAGAACGGGTGGCGCTTGCCGGTCATCAGCATGTCTTCGACGCGCGGCAGGCGCATCTTGGTCGGTTGGCCGGTGAGGTGCGCGACCACCGCGCACAGGCACGCCGGGCTCGCGGCCTGGGTTTCCTTGCCACCGAAACCACCGCCCATGCGGCGCATGTCGACAACGATCTTGTTCATCGACACGTCGAGCACTTCGGCGACCAGTTTCTGCACTTCGGTCGGGTTCTGCGTCGAGCAGTAGACGATCATGCCGCCGTCTTCAGTGGGCATCACCGAGGAGATTTGTGTCTCCAGATAGAAGTGCTCCTGGCCGCCGATGTGCAACGTGCCCTGAATACGGTGTTCCGCCGTGGCCAGTGCAGAGGCCGAGTCGCCGCGCTGGTGGGTGTGGCTGTCGAGCACGAAATGGCGTTTGCGCAGGGCTTCGACGACGTCGAGCACCGGTTCCAGATCTTCGTATTCGATGATCGCCGCCATTGCTGCCTTGCGCGCGGTCTCCAGGTCTTTCGCCGCGACTGCCAGCACCGGCTGGCCGACGAACTGCACGTCATCGATGGCCAGCAGCGGGTCGCCCGGCATCAGCGGGCCGATGTCTTTCAGGCCCGGCACGTCTTCGTGGGTAATGACAATGCGCACGCCTTCGAAGGCGTAGCACGGCGACGTGTCAATGCTGAGGATTTTCGCGTGGGCGCGGTCCGACAGGCGCGCATACAGGTGCAACTGGTTGGGGAATTCCAGGCGATCGTCGATGTACTGCGCTTCACCGGACACATGCTTGGCGGCGCTGTCGTGCTTGACGCTGCGGCCGACACCGGTGGTCAGATCCTTGGCGAACAATTCGGCCAATTCAGCCTGGGTCTTCTCTACGGCGTGATGATTAGACATAAGCGGTCACCCGAGTCTCGATGTGCGGTGTTTGCAGTTCGATGAAGTATTTGCGCAGCAGGTTCTGCGCGCTGAGCAGGCGATATTCCTTGCTGGCGCGGAAGTCCGAGAGCGGTGTGAAGTCTTCGGCCAGCGCGGCGCAGGCGCGTTCGATCACGGCATTGTTGAACGGTGCACCTTGCAGCACGGCTTCGCAGTGCGCAGCGCGTTTCGGAATCGCCGCCATGCCGCCGAAGGCCACCCGAGCGTCGCTGATTACGCCATTTTCCACGCGCAGATTGAAGGCAGCGCAGACGGCGGAGATGTCGTCGTCCAGGCGCTTCGACACTTTATAGGCGCGGAACAACTGCTCGGCGCTGGCGCGCGGGACGATGATTTTTTCGATGAATTCGCTTTCCTGACGCGCGGTGACGCGGTAGTCGATGAAGTAATCTTCCAGGTTCAAGGTGCGGCGGGTTTCGCCTTTGCACAGCACGATCTGCGCGCCGAGGGCGATCAGCAGCGGTGGCGAGTCACCGATCGGCGAGGCGTTGCCGATGTTGCCGCCGAGGGTGCCTTGATTGCGGATCTGCAACGAGGCGAAGCGGTGCAGCAGTTCGCCGAAGTCCGGGTACTCGGCATTCAACGCTTCGTAGCAGTCGGAGAGGGCGGTGGCGGCGCCGATTTCGATGCGGTCATCGAAGGTTTCGATGCGCTTCATTTCGGCGACGTTACCGACATAGATCATCACCGGCAGGGTGCGGTGGAACTGGGTGACTTCCAGCGCCAGATCGGTGCCGCCGGCGAGCAGGCGGGCTTGGGGATAAGCGTCGTAGAGATCGGCTAGGTCAGCGACGGTCAGCGGCACCAGGCAGCGCTTGTCGCCGCTGTTGAGTTCGCCGATATCGGTCGGCGCGATGGCCTTGAGGCGGGTAATGGTCTCGGCTTCGCGGGCGTCGAACTGATCCGCAGGCTTGGCGCAGCAGGATTGTTCGGCAGCGGCGAGAATAGGGCGGTAGCCAGTGCAGCGGCAGAGGTTGCCAGCCAGCGCTTCGTGAGCCTTGGCCTGATCCGGCGCATCGCTGTTCTTTTGCAGGGCGAACAACGACATGACGAAACCGGGGGTGCAAAAGCCGCACTGCGAACCGTGGCACTCGACCATGGCTTTCTGCACGCTGTGCAGTTCGCCTTTGTGCTTGAGGTCTTCAACGCTGATCAGTTGTTTGCCGTGCAACGACGAGACGAAAGTCAGGCACGAGTTGAGGCTGCGATAGCGAATATGTTCACGCCCCGTGTCATCGGTCTGCAACTCGCCAACCACCACGGTGCAGGCGCCGCAGTCACCGCTGGCGCAACCTTCTTTGGTGCCGGGCTTGCCCACGTGTTCGCGCAGGTAATTGAGCACAGTCAGATTCGGGTCCAGGGCGTGCTCGCTACGGAGTTCCTGGTTAAGTAAAAACTGGATCACGGAAGGCCTCGCAGACTCATTATTGTTGTTAACCGACGTGAACCGAATTTAGCAGGTCTGACTTTTCGGTCAATGGTTTTCTGACTTAAAGGTCAGGAAAATCCGTTTCGTCGATCAACAGCGTGTCTATTCAGTATTGACCTTCATCGGTCACTGCGCTTTTTTGCGGGATTCGTGCCAAAAACCGCTGAGTGGGCACTCCGCCATGACCGTGCATTTGCGCTACACTGCGCCGCTTGTGCAGATCGATAGAGTTTGAAGGACAACCATGACGTTCAAGGCGCCGGACAGCCTCGCCGAGCAAATCGCTCACCACCTCGCCGAACGCATCATTCGTGGCGAAATGAAGCCAGGAGAGCGCATCCAGGAACAGAAGGTCACGCTGGCGCTCAACGTCAGCCGCGGTTCGGTCCGCGAAGCCTTGCTGATCCTCGAGCGCCGTCACCTGATCGCGATCCTGCCGCGTCGTGGCGCCCACGTTACCGAGCTGACGCCGCACAAGGTGCAGAGCCTGTGCACGCTGATGAGCGAGTTGTATATCCTGCTTGGCAATTCGGTGGCCAATGGCTGGCAAGTGCAGTCGGACATGGCGCCGTTCGTGCAGATCCAGCAGCGCCTGACCGCCAATTACGAACGCGGCGATATCCGCAGCTTCGTCGATGACAGCTTTGCGGTGATGCGCGCCGCCTATCCGTTTGCCAACAATCCGTACCTGCAAGAAACCGTCGAGAACCTCCAGCCGGCGATGAGTCGCGCGTATTTCCTCGCCCTCGAACAGCGCAAGGCGGAAATGAGCGAATTCCTCGAACTGTTCGAACGCTTGCTCGCCGCCGTACTCGCCCGTGATTTGCCGCAGATCCGCATCGTGCTCACGGCGTATGCCCAGCGCAGCTGCGATCTGGTGGTGTCTGCGCTGACGGTTGCCTGAGCGTGCGGCTGAAGTGCATCAAACTGGCGGGGTTCAAATCCTTCGTCGACCCGACCACGGTGAACTTCCCCAGTAATATGGCGGCGGTCGTCGGGCCGAACGGTTGCGGCAAGTCGAACATCATCGACGCCGTGCGCTGGGTGATGGGCGAAAGTTCGGCGAAGAACCTCCGTGGCGAGTCGATGACCGACGTCATCTTCAACGGTTCGACCAGCCGCAAACCGGTAAGCCAGGCGAGCATCGAACTGGTGTTCGACAACTCCGACGGCACGCTGCTCGGCGAATACGCCGCCTATGCGGAGATTTCCATTCGCCGCAAAGTCACCCGCGACAGCCAGACCACTTATTATCTCAACGGCACCAAATGCCGTCGGCGCGACATCACCGATATATTCCTCGGCACCGGCCTCGGCCCGCGCAGCTACTCGATCATCGAACAGGGGATGATCTCCAAGCTGATCGAATCCAAGCCCGAAGACTTGCGCAATTTCATCGAAGAAGCCGCCGGCATCTCGAAATATAAAGAGCGCCGCCGCGAGACCGAGAACCGCATCCGCCGCACTCACGAAAACCTCGCCCGTCTGACCGACCTGCGCGAAGAGCTGGAACGCCAGCTCGAACGTCTGCACCGTCAGGCCGAGGCGGCGAAAAAGTATCAGGAACTCAAGGCCGAAGAGCGTCAGCTCAAGGCGCAACTTTCGGCCCTGCGCTGGCAGGATCTCAACGAGCAGGTCGGCCAGCGCGAGTCGATCATCGGCAATCAGGAAGTCAGTTTCGAAGCGCTGGTCGCTGAACAGCGTAATGCTGATGCGGCCATCGAACGCCTGCGCGACGGTCACCACGACCTGTCCGAGCGCTTCAATCTGGTGCAGGGCCGCTTCTATTCGGTCGGCGGCGACATCGCCCGGGTCGAGCAGAGCATTCAGCATGGCCAGCAGCGGTTGCGCCAGTTGCAGGACGATCTGAAAGAAGCCGAGCGCGCGCGTCTGGAAACCGAGTCGCACCTGGGCCACGACCGCACGTTGCTGCTGACCCTCGGCGAAGAACTGGACATGCTCACCCCCGAGCAGGAAGTCACCAGTGCCGCCGCCGAGGAAGCCGCTGCGGCCCTCGAAGAAGCCGAAACCACCATGCACGGCTGGCAGGAGCAGTGGGATGCTTTCAACCTGACCGCTGCCGAACCGCGCCGTCAGGCTGAAGTGCAGCAGTCGCGGATCCAGCAGCTGGAAAGCAGCATGGAGCGTCTGGCCGACCGGCAGAAACGTCTCGCTGAAGAGCGCGCGTTGCTGTCCGCCGACCCGGAAGACGCGGCGATCATGGCGCTCAACGAGCAGCTCGCCGAGTCCGAAGCGACCCTCGAAGATTTACAGACCAGCGAAGAAGCGCAAGTCGAAAAGCTTGAACAACTGCGTCAGGAATTACAGCAAGCGTTGACCGCACAGCAGCAGGCGCAGGGCGATCTGCAGCGGCTCAACGGTCGTTTGGCGTCGCTGGAAGCCTTGCAGCAAGCCGCGCTGGATCCGGGCACCGGCACCGCCGAATGGTTGGAGGAACACAACCTCGCCGAGCGTCCGCGTCTGGCCGAAGGCCTGAAGGTCGAGGCAGGTTGGGAACTGGCGGTGGAAACCGTGCTCGGCGCCGATCTGCAAGCGGTGCTGGTCGACGATTTCAGCGGCTTCGATCTGTCCGGATTCACCCAGGGCGATCTGCGCCTGCTCAGCCCGGCCAGCGATGGCGTGCGGGTGGCGGGCAGTCTGCTGGACAAAGTCGAGGCGCAGATCGATCTGTCGCCGTGGCTTGGTCAGGTCAAACCGGTCGACAGCCTTGAACAGGCGCTGGCCTTGCGCGGCCAGTTGAGCGCCGGGCAGAGCCTGATCAGTCGCGATGGCTATTGGGTCGGTCGGCACTTCTTGCGTGTACGTCGCGCCAGCGAAGCGGAAAGCGGCATGCTCGCCCGTGGCCAGGAAATCGAAGACCTGCAGCTGGAGCGCGAAGAGCGCGAAGCCACGGTCGAGGCCATGGAGACCCGCCTGCAAACCCTGCGCGCGCAACAGCGCCAGCAGGAAAACGGCCGCGAACATCTGCGCCGCTTGCTGCAGGACGAAGCGCGCCAGCAAGGCGAACTGAAAGCACAATTGTCCGCCGGCAAGGCCAAGGCCGAGCAACTGACATTGCGCCGCACCCGTCTCGATGAAGAACTGGTCGAACTCGCCCAACAGCGCGAGCTTGAGCACGAACAGGTCGGCGAAGCGCGCATGCAATTGCAGGAAGCACTGGACGCCATGGCGCTCGACACCGAGCAGCGCGAGTTGCTGCTGGCCCAGCGCGACAGCCTGCGCGAACGCCTCGATCGCGTGCGTCAGGAAGCGCGGCAGCACAAGGATCACGCCCATCAACTGGCCGTGCGTCTCGGCTCGTTGCGCGCCCAGCACGACTCCACGCGCCAGGCGCTGGAACGTCTGGAAATGCAGGCCGAGCGCCTGACTGAAAAGCGCGAACAGTTGAGTCTGAATCTGGAGGAGGGCGAGGCGCCGCTGGAAGAGCTGCGCCTCAAGCTCGAAGAGTTGCTCGACAAGCGCATGACCGTCGACGAAGAACTTAAGACTGCGCAGATCGCCCTGGAAGACGCCGATCGTGAATTGCGCGACGCGGAAAAACGCCGCACCCAGGCCGAGCAGCAATCGCAATTGATTCGCGGCCAGCTCGAACAACAACGCATGGAATGGCAGGCGCTGACCGTACGGCGCAAGGCTTTGCAGGATCAATTGCTCGAAGATGGCTACGATCTCAACGGCGTGCTCGCCACATTGACCGCACAAGCCAGTGAACGCGAAGCCGAAGAAGAACTCGAACGCATCAACGCACGGATTCAGCGCCTGGGTGCGATCAACCTCGCGGCCATCGATGAATACACGCAACAATCGGAGCGTAAACGTTATCTGGATGCGCAGGACGCCGATCTGGTCGAGGCGCTGGAGACCCTGGAAAACGTCATCCGCAAGATCGATAAGGAAACCCGTAACCGTTTCAAAGATACCTTTGATCAGATCAACGGTGGTTTGCAGGCACTTTTCCCGAAAGTTTTCGGTGGCGGGCGCGCGTATTTGGAACTGACGGGCGAAGATCTACTCGATACAGGGGTGACGATCATGGCGCAGCCGCCCGGGAAGAAGAACAGCACCATCCATTTGCTTTCCGGCGGCGAAAAAGCCCTGACTGCACTGGCCCTGGTTTTTGCCATCTTCAAGTTGAACCCGGCGCCGTTCTGCATGCTCGATGAGGTTGACGCGCCACTGGATGACGCTAACGTTGGACGCTACGCACGCCTGGTCAAAGAGATGTCGCAGACCGTGCAGTTCATCTACATCACCCACAACAAGATCGCCATGGAAATGGCCGAGCAGTTGATGGGTGTGACGATGCATGAACCGGGCTGTTCGCGACTGGTGGCGGTGGATGTCGAGGAGGCGATGGCGATGGTGGACGCCTAGCGGCGCAGCTGCAGGTTACAAGCTCCAAGCTGCAAGTGGACGGCTTGTGGCTTGGAGCTTAAAGCTTGTAGCTGCGAAGCCTTTGATCGTGCTAGTTTAATGTCAATTTTTCGTATACGTGGGCAAAACGCCTGTCAGAACATAGAGTTGGCGCCACGTTTTAAAGCGGTTTACGCAGTGTAAACCCCTTATTTTTCAGCATTTTTTATAGAGGCACGGGATTACATGGAAATCGGTCTGCGCGAGTGGCTGATCGTCATCGGCATCATTGTGATAGCCGGTATTCTTTTCGATGGCTGGCGCCGTATGCGCGGCGGCAAGGGAAAGCTGAAATTCCGTCTCGACCGGAGCCTGTCCAATCTGCCGGACGAGGACACCAGCGCCGAGCTGTTGGGCCCGGCCCGCGTCCTGGATACGCACAAAGAGCCGCAACTGGACGAGCACGATCTGCCGTCGGTGAGCATGCCCAACCGCGAAGCCCGCGAGCCGCGTGAATCCGGCTCGAAACGTGGCAAGCGCGGCAGCAACGGCCCGGCGCAGGGCGACTTGAACCTCGACCTCGATCTGGACGGCGGCCCGAGCTTCAGCAGCCGTGACGACGATTTCGCCGAAGACAGCAAGCCTGCAGCGGCCGTGGCGGAAAAAGATCAGCCGCAAGCCGAAGAAGTCCTGGTGATCAGCGTGATCTGCCGCGACCCGGCCGGCTTCAAAGGCCCGGCGCTGCTGCAGAACATTCTCGAAAGCGGCCTGCGTTTCGGCGAGATGGACATTTTCCACCGCCACGAAAGCATGGCCGGCAACGGCGAAGTGCTGTTTTCCATGGCCAATGCGGTCAAGCCGGGCATCTTTGATCTGGACGACATCGACCACTTCAGCACTCCGGCGGTGAGCTTCTTCCTCGGTCTGCCAGGCCCGCGTCATCCGAAGCAGGCCTTCGACGTGATGGTCGCGGCAGCCCGCAAGCTGTCCCAGGAACTGAACGGCGAACTGAAAGACGACCAGCGCAGCGTACTGACTGCGCAGACGATTGAGCACTACCGTCAGCGCATCGTCGAATTCGAACGCCGCGCCCTGACCCAGAAGCGCTAAGGCCACATCAAAAGATCGCAGCCTTCGGCCTGTAGGAGCTGACGAGTGCAACGAGGCTGCGATCTTCTGGCACCGCCGCCGATAATGGAATAAAACTGGAGCAGCCTCGGCTGCTCTTTTGCTTTATGAGAGAACACCCATGACCGCCGCCAAAACCCGCATTCTAGAGCTGCGCGCTGAGCTGGATCAGCACAACTATCGCTATCACGTTCTCGACGAGCCGAGCATTCCCGATGCCGAGTACGATCGCTTGTTCCACGAGCTCAAGGCACTGGAAGCGGCCAACCCGGAACTGATCACCAGCGATTCGCCGACCCAGCGCGTCGGCAGCATGGCGCTGACTGCGTTCACTCAAGTGCGTCACGAAATCCCGATGCTCAGCCTCGGCAACGCTTTCGAAGAATCCGACATGCGCGAGTTCGATCGCCGCGTCAACGAAGGCCTCGACGTGCCGGCCGGCGATCTGTTTGGTGGCGGCGCGGCGGTGGAGTACAGCTGCGAGCCGAAGCTCGATGGCCTGGCGGTCAGCCTGCTGTATCAGGATGGTTTGCTGGTGCGCGGCGCCACCCGGGGCGATGGCACTACGGGCGAAGACATCAGCGTCAACGTGCGCACCGTGCGCAATATTCCGCTGAAGTTGCACGGCGAAGGCTGGCCGGCGACGCTGGAAGTGCGCGGTGAAGTGTTCATGTCCAAGGCCGGTTTCGAGCGCCTCAATGCTTCGCAACTTGAAATCGGCGGCAAGACCTTCGCCAACCCGCGCAACGCGGCAGCAGGCAGCCTGCGCCAGCTCGATTCGAAGATTACCGCCAATCGTCCGCTGGAATTCTGCTGCTATGGCATCGGTCAGGTGTCTCACGATATCGCCGACACCCACATCGGTAACCTCAAGCAGTTGCAGAAGTGGGGCATGCCGATCAGTCACGAACTGAGGCTGGCCAAGGGCATCGATGAGTGCCTGGAGTATTACCGCGACATCGGCGAGCGCCGTAACTCGCTGGCCTATGAAATCGATGGCGTGGTGTTCAAGGTCAACAGCATTGCCGACCAGCGTGAACTGGGCTTCCGCGCCCGCGAGCCACGCTGGGCGATCGCACACAAATTCCCGGCGATGGAAGAACTTACCGAGCTGCTCGACGTGGAATTCCAGGTCGGCCGCACCGGTGCGGTGACTCCGGTGGCGCGTTTGAAACCGGTAAAGGTCGCCGGCGTCACCGTGGCCAACGCCACGTTGCACAACATGGACGAAGTCGCGCGGCTGGGCCTGATGATCGGCGACACGGTGATCATCCGCCGCGCCGGTGATGTGATTCCGCAAGTGGTGCAAGTGATCACCGAGCGTCGCCCCGATGACGCGCGCCCGGTTGCCATTCCTCAAAGCTGCCCGGTGTGCGGCTCGCACGTAGAACGTACGCGACTGGTCAAGCGCAGCAAGGGCAAGGAAACCTTCAGCGAAGGCGCGGTGTATCGCTGCGTCGGCCGACTGGCCTGTGGTGCGCAACTGAAACAGGCGATCATTCACTTCGTCTCGCGCCGGGCCATGGATATCGAAGGCTTGGGCGACAAGAGCGTCGAGCAACTGGTCGACGAGGGTCTGGTCAATTCGCCGGCTGATCTGTATGCGCTGAAATTCGACGACATCGTCGATCTGGAAGGCTTCGCCGAGGTATCGAGCAACAAGCTTCTCAAAGCCATCGAGGACAGCAAGCAACCGAGCCTGGCACGTTTCATCTACGCCCTCGGCATTCCCGATGTCGGTGAAGAAACGGCCAAGGTGCTGGCGCGCTCGCTGGGTTCACTGGAGCGCGTGCAACGGGCCTTGCCGCATGTGCTGACCTACCTGCCGGATGTCGGCCTGGAAGTGGCGCACGAGATCCACAGTTTCTTTGAGGATGCGCACAACCAGCAGGTCATCAGCGAATTGCTCGGCCATGGTTTGCAGATTCAGGATCAAGGCGAGTTGGGCGCCGAATTCGCCGCCAGCACTACGCTGGGCGGCTTGCTCGACAAACTGCACATTCCCTTCGTCGGCCCCGGTGGTGCGCAGAAACTGGCCGATCGCTTCGGCTCGCTGGAAGCGGTGATGAACGCTGACTGGCTGGACATGCGCCAGGCATTGCCGGAGAAGCAGGCCAACTCGGTGCGCGAGTTCTTCGCCTCGCCTGAGCATCGGCAACTGGCCGAGCAGGCCGAGCAGCAGCTGCGCGATTTCGGCATGCATTGGCAGAGCGAGAAAAAAGTTGTCGAAGGTCTGCCGCTGTCCGGCGAAACCTGGGTGCTGACCGGCAAGGTCGAGTTGATGAGCCGGGATGTGGCCAAGGATCATCTGGAAAGCCTGGGGGCCAAGGTCGCCGGTTCGGTGTCGGCGAAAACCCATTGCGTGGTCGCAGGCCCGGGTGCCGGGTCGAAACTGACCAAGGCCAATGAGCTGGGCGTGAAGGTCATGGACGAAGAGACGTTTATCGCTTTCCTCAAAACCCACTGTATTTCCGTATGACCTTTTTCTCACGCCCCCTCAACTGATCGTTCCCACGCTCCGCGTGGTAACGCATCCCGTGACGCTCTGCGTCACAGCGGACGCGGAGCGTCCGGGGCGGCATTCCCACGCGGAGCGTGGGAACGATCAGTCAAGAAAGTGCGGGAACGATCTTCGCGCCAGGATGATCTAGTCTTGGCCAGTCCCAGGGAGAGATCGCCATGCACCGCTTTTTCGAGCAGCTCAGTTCCCGCATCATCGCGCCGTTCGTGGCCGGATCCTCGCGCAACAGCAAAGTCTGGCCGTGCCGTTGCGGCCAGTCGCTGTTCTTTCGCAACAGTCAGTGCCTGGCCTGTAACGCCTTGCTCGGCTATCAACCTGAAGAAAGTCGCCTGACCTCGCTGCAGCCGGGGCCGGAAGAGGGCACCTGGACGCTCGACGCCGATCCCGACGCCGGACTGTTCCGTCGCTGCGCCAACCTCGACATGCCCGCCGCGTGCAACTGGCTGCTGCCGGCCAACGATCACGACACCTTGTGCATCGCTTGCAGCCTCAACCGCACCATTCCCGACCTGTCCGTCGCGGAAAATCCCGAACGCTGGCGCAAGGTCGAAATCGCCAAGCGTCGACTGGTCGCGCAACTGATCACCCTCGGCCTGCCGGTCATCCCGAAAACCACGGATGAAGAAACCGGGCTGGCGTTCGACTTCATCGGTGTTGACCTGGAAGGCAACGCGCCGATGACCGGCCACGCCAATGGCCTGATCACCCTCGATATCAAAGAGGCCGACGACGCGCACCGTGAGCAGGTCAGGGCAGCGATGCACGAACCTTACCGCACGCTGCTCGGGCATTTTCGCCATGAGGTCGGCCACTACTACTGGGATCGCCTCATCGCCAACGGCCCTTGGCTGGACGCGTTCCGCAATCTGTTCGGCGACGAGCGCGCCAGTTACGCCGAGGCGCTGGACCGGCATTACCAGCAAGGCGCGCCGCTGGACTGGCCGCAGCACTACGTCAGCGCCTACGCGACCATGCATCCATGGGAAGACTGGGCGGAAACCTGGGCGCATTACCTGCACATGATGGATGCGGTCGACACGGCGCTGGGCTTCGGCATGAGCGCGCGGGAAATGGACTTCGACTATCAGCCATTTCCGACTAGCACCCTGTACGACCCCGAGCATCCCGGCGGTGGCGCTTTCCTGTCGTTCGTCAATGCGTGGATCGAACTGGCCGGCATGCTCAACGAACTGTCGCGCAGCATGGGCCAGCCGGATTTCTACCCGTTCGTACTGCCGGCGGCGGCGATCGCCAAGCTGCACTTCATTCATCTGGTGATCCAGCAGGCGGGCGGCAGGGCGGATGAGGTGCTGGCCTTGTAGGTGTCGCAGGCCGTGATGTTTATGTCCTTGAAGCCGTTCAGGTTTTTTATCTGCAACCAACGGTTGTAAGTTCATCTCAGACAGGTACAATGGCGCGGCTCGCCGACAGGCAAGCGTCGTTATGGTGACCCCATCGGTCCCCCCGCAACGATTACCCGTGAACCTGGTCAGATCCGGAAGGAAGCAGCCACAGCGGGAACATTGTGTGCCGGGGTGTGGCTGGTGGGGGCACCACCTTAACGAACCAACCAAGGCTTCAAAGAGAACTGCATGGGTTTCGCCCACTGCGGTTTTTTTATGCCTGCGATTTGGCCAGTGGCGTTGATCCGCCATCAGAAACGCGCGGCTCAGCCGCGCGCCGCCCCGGTACCCGTGCGGCTGTTGAAGGCGAACAGTGGCATACTCCCTCGCCTGGCATTGAGAGGTAAGGCAAGTGGGTGAAATCGACGATCTGACCCGGGAAAAGCTGCGCGAATGGCAGTTGCGTCGTCTGGAAGTCAAAACGCAGATGCAGGATCAGCCCGAGCGCACGCTGGAGCTGTCGCGAGTGCTCGACCTGATGGATGAGGAGCACGCTGCGATTCTGGCGGCTTCGACCGTGTTCAATGCGGCTGAAGAAGCTGCGCAGCCGGTCGCGGTGCAGGACCAGCCGGCCGTCACTGAATCGGTGGCCGGCCAGTACGACCTGCAACTGCACGCCAGCGCGCAAAACCCTGAACACCTGCGCAAACTGCTGGAAATGGCGCTCTACGAAGTGCAGGCGCAGATCGATGCGGGGGCGGTGGCCAGCGGCACTGAACGACGCGGCATGTCCGGCACGCTCGGCGGCTACTCCTTCGAACTGCGGATCAGCCCCGAGGCCAGCCGTGAGGGAAACTTGCCGCAGTCCCATGAAATGCACGACGAGAATGACCAGGACTGATCTGGTGTTGTATTAAAGCCCAGGCGGCGAGGTTGTATGCACCCGGAACATTTTGATTTGGCCACCCCGGTATTTCTGCCCATCACCCATGATGCGTGTACGGCGCTGTTGCAGCCCGAGGGTGACGCGACACTGGCCAGCCTCAGCGACCCGGAACTGGCGGCAGTGCTGGTCATTCAGAACCTCGCCCAGGCCACGGAACAGGATTTGAGCGCCAGCGCAGCGGAGAAGATCCTCGCCAGACTCATTGACTGGTCTGTCACCTCTCGGCGCTCCGGATCGGCGGGACTGCTTGCAGAGGCGCGGCGTCTGTTCGATTCGCGCAAATTGTATTTCGGCCTCAATGCGCTCAAAGGCCTGAACTTGCGCTTTCTCATGGCCGATGAAGTCGCCGCGCAGGCATTTCTGTTGCCCGGCGGGCAGTGGGATGTGGACTACAAGATCCGCCATCAGCAACAGAACAACCCGTTTCGCCAGCAAATGGTCACGCCCCGCGAACGGGAGCACTGGTTAAGCGCGGCGCAGGACAAACTGCTGCGAACCTTCCGAGCCAACCTCGACGAAGACCTGCACGTGCAGGGCTATGCGGGCATCGGCAAGAGCTACATGCTCAGCGCACTGATCGAATGCCTGCGCTCGAAACGCACACTGGTGCTGGCGCGCACCCCGGCGAAACTGGCGACGCTGCGCAAGCACATCGTGCAGGTCCACGACACGGAAATTGGTCAGACGTTTTTCGACTTTGCCCAGGCCCAGCTGCTTGGCCCCCGGTTTCATATGGCCAAGGCGCCCGCGCGGATTCCGAGCAAGCCGGCGCTGGCGCAGGAACTGAATATCTTCGGCTTTCGCCACCACGACGGGCCGGGCACCCTCGAGGTTTGTCTGCGCGTGCTCAAGCTGTACTGCGCCTCAAGAGATCACACGCTGTCCGCCAGGCACTTGCCGCACTTCCAGCAGCCCTTGACCGGCGCAGACTCGCAAGCGCTGCTGGAATACTCCAGTCGCCTGTGGGTGTATCTGGAAGCCAATCCGGCCTGGGCCAGCCAGAGCGGTTTTCCCACGTTGCTCATGATCAAGCGCGCCAGTCTGGCCGGTTGCCGCGTCCCGCCGCGCTACACCCATGTGATCATCGACGAAAGCCAGGATGTGCCGGCGTCGTTGCTGCAAATCATCGAGCGCGGGCAGCAGGTGCTGATCACCCTCGGCGATGAGTATCAGCAGGCCACGGGCGAGGCGCCCAAGCGCAAGCGTGAAGTTCGCCAGAGTGATATCTGCTATTCGGTGCGCTCGGGGCGCAATGTCGAGCGCCTGGTCAATCCGCTGATCTCGCGCCACACGCACAAGAGCAAAGTGCCGTTCGAAGGCGCTCGTCACGCCGACGTCGATATCGAGTACTACCCGCAAGCCTTCGTGCCGCCCGAAGGTTGCGTGGTGCTGACCGCGTCACCGTGGGACACGATGATGTGGGCCATCCACCTGCACGATTGCAATTGCGCCTTCAGTTTCCCCGACCGGGAAGCGCAGGACGACATCAAGCATTTCATGACCACCGCCATTGAGCTGTTCCGGCGCGATTTCTACAATGCCGTGTCCAGCGAGAAAGGACCGCACCCGTATTTCAGCGACATGGCTGATTGGCAGCAGGTGCGCGCCGCCAACCAGTTCGATGAAGCTTTCTTGTGGATCGAGGCGCAGTTGCAAAACGGCTTCATGATTGCCGACCTGACGCGACTGAGCCAAAAGATCATCGAGCCGGGCAAGGCCTGTCTGTTGATGATGGCCGAGCGGGCTGGCGGCATGGAGTTCAGGCGCGTGCTGTTGACCCGGACGTTGCTCAGTAACGAGAAATTCAAGGATGCCTACGAGTTCGATCAGCGCATCTGCGCGGTGTACATCGCCGTGTCCCGTGCCCGGCAGCAGCTCTATCTGCCTTACGACGTGGTCGAGTGGATCGATTATCACCACAGCCGTGAGCCGAAATTCCGCGAATCGCACGGTTATTGACCCGGCCCACATGGGGTTAGGGTGTGGTTGAAGAGGCGCCGGTGTAGAGCCGGATAATGTCGTCGATCTCGCCGGACATTTTCATCCGCAGCAACGTGCGCAGGATCCGCTGCACCGGCACGTTCGGATCATTCCTCACATAGCAGCCGATATTCTGTTCCTGCAGCACCGCGACCCCTTGCAACTGCTGCTCCGGCAACAGGCGCTGATTGATCCAGTCCAGCGTCCACTGATTGCTCACCGCATAGCGATATCGCCCGGCTAGGAGCTTTTCCAGTACCTGTTCCTGATTGCGCGCGTCTTCGCGTTGCAACTGGTCGGCGTCGAACAGCGGTTGCAGGGTAGGGTAGCTGTAGCCGAGAACGGTGCCGATGGCCTGGCGCGGTAGCTGGGCGGGATTGATCTGCGCCGGTTGTTCCTTGCGGCTGATCAGCAGGTCGCGCTGAAACCACAACGGCACGCTCCAGATGTAATCGCCGGACTGATTCGGCAGCCACGACTGTGCGGCATAGCAGCGCACGTCGATGTCGCCGTGCTCCATGGCGCTCTGAACCCGCGCGCGCGGCAGGACGACGAATTGCGCTGGCGCGCCGACCTGGGTCGCCAGGCTGAGCAGGACGTCATGCAGGATGCCCTGGGTCGGTCTGCCGCCTTGCAGTTGCACCATCGGCATCGCCCAACTGTCCGGCACGGCGAAGCGCAACGGCGCTTGCGCTGCCATCGCGTTGAGGCTGATACCCAGCAATGCCGCCACGGCCCACCGCATAGACGCTCCGGTAATTCCCCATCCCGAGCTGATAAAAGCCTCTGCTGATGCAGCTTAGCCATATTAGACGAGGACACCGGATGCAATTTTGCCCTTGCTCCGCTAGCATTAGCCGCTTCTGCTTCCTTCGCTGCGACGGTTTTCGATGAGTTATCAGGTTCTTGCACGTAAATGGCGTCCACGCTCGTTCCGCGAAATGGTCGGCCAGACCCATGTGCTCAAGGCTCTGATCAATGCCTTGGACAGCCAACGGCTGCACCACGCCTACCTGTTCACCGGGACGCGCGGGGTCGGCAAGACCACCATCGCGCGGATCATTGCCAAGTGCCTGAACTGCGAGACAGGTATCACCTCCAGTCCCTGCGGCGAGTGCTCGGTGTGCCGCGAGATCGATGAGGGGCGTTTTGTCGACCTGATCGAGATCGACGCCGCCAGCCGCACCAAGGTCGAAGACACCCGCGAACTGCTCGATAACGTGCAGTACGCGCCAAGTCGTGGGCGCTTCAAGGTCTACCTGATCGACGAAGTGCACATGCTTTCCAGCCATTCCTTCAATGCGCTGTTGAAAACCCTCGAAGAGCCGCCGCCCTACGTCAAGTTCATCCTGGCGACCACCGATCCGCAGAAACTTCCGGCAACGATTCTTTCGCGTTGCCTGCAGTTCTCCCTGAAGAACATGACGCCCGAGCGTGTGGTCGAGCACTTGACCCACGTTCTGACCGCGGAAAACGTACCGTTCGAAGACGATGCACTGTGGCTGCTCGGCCGTGCTGCTGATGGCTCGATGCGTGACGCCATGAGCCTGACCGATCAGGCCATCGCGTTCGGTGAAGGCAAAGTGCTCGCCACCGACGTGCGCGCGATGCTCGGCACGCTGGATCACGGTCAGGTCTATGACGTGCTGCATGCGCTGATCGAAGGCGACGCCAAGGCGCTGCTCGAAGCCGTGCGGCATCTGGCCGAACAAGGCCCGGACTGGAACGGCGTGCTCTCGGAAATTCTCAACGTGCTGCACCGCGTGGCCATCGCTCAGGCGCTGCCGGAAGGCGTCGACAATGGCCACGGCGACCGTGATCGCGTATTGGCTCTGGCCCAGGCGTTGCCGGCCGAAGATGTGCAGTTCTATTACCAGATGGGCCTGATTGGGCGCCGCGATTTGCCGCTGGCGCCGGACCCGCGAGGCGGTTTCGAAATGGTCTTGCTGCGAATGCTCGCGTTCCGCCCGGCGGATACGGCGGACGCGCCGAGGCAACCGCTAAAGCCAGTGGGGATCAGCCAGGCCACAGTTGATTCCGCAAACTCAGTGGCTGCCGCGCCCAAGCCTGCGCCGGTGGTCGCTGCGGCTGCGGCTGCTGCGCCAGCACCCGCGCCCGCACCAGTAGCAGCGCCGGCTGCCGAGCCAGAACCGGTTGTGCCGGTTGTCGAAGCGCACCCGGAGCCTGAGCCAGTCGCCGTCGAAACCGTGGTCGATCTGCCATGGAACGACCCGGTGGAAGCCGAGGCCGAGCCTGCGCCCGTTCAGCAACCCGCTGTCGAACCAGTGTTGGAAACTGCTGGCGAGCAGCCTGAATTGCCGCCGATGCCGCTGCCGACCCCGGACAGCGTGGTGCCGGATGCGCCGGAGTGGGCCGCTGCGCCAATTCCCGAGCCGTCCGTCGCCGAGGTCGATGCCGCTACGCCGGGCATGGACATGGACGACGAACCGCCGCTGGATGAAGACTACATCGAGCCGGACATGGATTCGGCCTACAGCTACCTCGACGAACTGGCCAGCGAACACGCCGCCGATCCTGAGCCTGAACCCGAGCCGGAACCTGCCGCCGCGCCGGCCACCGGCCTGGCCCTGCAATGGCTGGAGCTGTTCCCGAAGCTGCCGATTTCCGGCATGACCGGCAGCATCGCCGCCAACTGCACATTGATTGCGGTCGACGGCGACCACTGGCTGATGCACCTTGACCCGGCCCACAGCGCCCTGTTCAACGCCACGCAACAGCGTCGTCTCAACGACGCGTTGAACCAGTTCCACGGGCGCACGCTGACCCTGACCATCGAGCTGATCAAGCCTGAGCAGGAAACCCCGGCCCAGGCCGCCTCGCGCCGCCGCGCCAATCGCCAGCGTGAGGCGGAGGAATCGATCCACGGTGATCCGTTCATCCAGCAGATGGTTCAGCAGTTCGGCGCGGTGGTGCGAAGCGATACTATTGAACCTGTCGACGCCTTGGTCACCCAAGGCTAATAACTGAAGGTGCTCGGCCAAGATGGCCGGGCGCTGTTTTATCCAAGTACGTTTGAGGTGATTCCCATGATGAAAGGTGGCATGGCCGGCCTGATGAAGCAGGCGCAGCAGATGCAGGAAAAAATGGCCAAGATGCAGGAAGAACTGGCCAACGCCGAAGTCACCGGCAAGGCCGGCGGCGACATGGTCACCGTGGTGATGACCGGTCGTCACGACGTCAAAAGCGTGAGCATCGACCCAAGCCTGGTCGAAGGCCTGAGCGAAGACGACAAAGAAATGCTGGAAGCCGTGGTCGCCGCCGCCGTCAACGACGCCGTGCGCAAGATCGAAGCCAACAGCCAGGAAAAAATGGGCAGCATGACCGCCGGCATGAACCTGCCAGCGGGTATGAAACTGCCATTCTGATTCGCCTTTGGGCGGCAGATGAGCTACACAAAATGCCAGGCATCGCGCCTGGCATTTTTGTTTCTGAGCGGCGCGGATCGTTCCTGCGCTCTGCGTGGGAATGCCTCTGGGGACGCTCCGCGTTCCAGCTTGCGATCGGGACGCGGAGCGTCCCGGGCTGCATTCCCACGCAGAGCGTGGGAAAGATCAGTGGGAGCGAGCCTCGGTCAAAACTGCAGAAACATCGAACACACCACCGCTACCAAGGTCTGCTCCCTATACACCGAATTCCCCATTCACAGGAGACGCTGACATGTCCGACCCTCTCACCCTCAATCAACGCTTCGTCCTCGCCTCGCGCCCGACCGGCGCGCCGACCCCGGAGAACTTTCGTCTCGAGCGCGAGGCGCTGCCGGATCTGCAGGACGGTCAAGTCCTGCTGAAAACCCTGTACCTCTCTCTCGACCCGTACATGCGCGGACGTATGAGCGACGCACCGTCCTACGCTGCGCCAGTGCAAATCGGCGAAGTCATGACCGGTGGTGCGGTCAGCCGGGTCGAGCAGTCCAATCACCCGAAATTCCACACCGGTGATCTGGTGGTTGGCGCCACCGGTTGGCAGAGCCACAGCATCAGCGACGGTCGCAACATCATGCCGATCCCCGCTGGCCTGCCGAGCCCGTCGATGGCCCTCGGGGTGCTGGGTATGCCGGGCATGACCGCGTACATGGGCCTGATGGACATCGGCCAGCCGAAAGAAGGCGAAACCCTGGTGGTGGCTGCGGCGTCCGGCGCCGTCGGCTCGGTGGTCGGGCAAGTGGCGAAGATCAAAGGTCTGCGCGCGGTCGGTGTGGCCGGTGGGGCCGAGAAGTGCAAATACGTCGTTGAGGAGCTGGGTTTTGATGCCTGCATCGACCACAAGGCCGACGACTTCGCCGAGCAATTGGCCAAGGCCTGTCCCAACGGCATCGACATTTATTATGAGAACGTCGGCGGCCATGTCTTCGACGCAGTCTTGCCGTTGCTCAATCCCAAGGCGCGCATTCCGTTGTGCGGCCTGATCGCCGGCTACAACGCCGCCGAAGCGCCGACCGGCCCGGATCGCCTGCCGATGCTGCAACGCACATTGCTCACCAAGCGTGTGCGTATTCAGGGCTTCATCGTCTTCGACGATTACGGTGATCGTCAGCCGGAATTCATCAGCCACATGGTGCCGTGGGTACGCGACGGCAAGGTGAAATTCCGCGAGGACGTGGTCGAAGGCCTGGAGCAGGCGCCCGAGGCGTTCATCGGTCTGCTGGAAGGGCGCAACTTCGGCAAACTGGTGGTCCGGGTCGCCCAGGACTGAGGATTTGACGCTGGCCAGAGGCGCGGGTATAAACCGCGTCTCGTTGTTTAGTCGGACTGTTTACCCATGAGCTTCAGCCCCTTGATTCGCCAACTGATCGACGCTCTGCGCACTTTGCCGGGCGTGGGTCAGAAAACCGCTCAGCGCATGGCGTTGCAGTTGCTCGAACGTGATCGCAGCGGCGGTACGCGCCTGGCCCAGGCCTTGAGCCAGGCCATGGAAGGCGTCGGCCATTGCCGCCAATGCCGTACGCTGACCGAAGACGATCTGTGCCCGCAATGCGCCGACCCGCGCCGCGATGACACGCTGCTTTGCGTAGTCGAAGGGCCGATGGACGTTTATGCGGTGGAGCAGACCGGCTTCCGTGGCCGCTATTTCGTGCTCAAGGGGCACTTGTCGCCGCTGGATGGCCTGGGGCCGGAAGCGATCGGTATTCCGCAACTGATGGCGCGGATAGAAGAGGCGGGGACCTTTACCGAAGTCATCCTCGCCACCAACCCGACAGTGGAAGGCGAGGCGACGGCGCACTACATCGCGCAGTTGCTCAACAACAAAGGCCTGGTCGCCTCGCGGATTGCTCACGGCGTGCCGCTGGGCGGTGAGCTGGAGCTGGTCGACGGCGGCACGCTGGCGCATTCGTTTGCCGGGCGTAAACCGATTTCCCTCTAAAAATCAAAAGATCGCAGCCTTCGGCAGCTCCTACAGGGAACGCATTCCAATGCAGGAGCTGCCGAAGGCTGCGATCTTTTGATCTTCTGCATCTTGAATACCAAGCAAGCGCTCGGTTAACGTCGGCGAACCCTTCCGTGGAGCTCGCCCATGCCTGCCTTTCAGGAATACTTCGACCCCAGCCACCAATTGGTCCGCGACAGCGTCAGACGTTTCGTCGAACGCGAGATCCTGCCGGACATCGATCAGTGGGAAGAAGCCGAAAGCTTTCCCCGTGAGCTGTACCTCAAGGCCGGTGCGGCGGGCATTCTCGGTATCGGCTATCCCGATGCGCTCGGCGGCAGCCATGAAGGCGATCTGTTCGCCAAGGTCGCCGCCAGTGAAGAGCTGATGCGCTGTGGCTCTGGTGGCCTGGTGGCGGGGCTGGGTTCGCTGGATATCGGTTTGCCGCCGATCGTCAAATGGGCGCGGCCTGAAGTTCGCGAGCGGGTGGTACCGCTGGTGCTCAGCGGCGAGAAAATCAGCGCGCTGGCAGTCACCGAGCCCGGCGGCGGCTCCGACGTCGCCAACCTGCAAACCCGCGCCGTGCGTGACGGTGACTGCTACCGGGTCAGTGGCAGCAAAACTTTCATCACCAGCGGTGTGCGCGCGGATTTCTACACCGTCGCGGTGCGTACCGGTGCGCCGGGGTTCGGCGGTATCAGCCTGTTGCTGATCGAGAAGGGCACGCCGGGTTTCAGTGTCGGTCGGCAATTGAAGAAAATGGGCTGGTGGGCGTCGGACACCGCTGAATTGTTCTTTGACGATTGCCGCGTGCCTGTAGGAAACCTCATTGGCGGAGAGAACATGGGCTTCGCCTGCATCATGGGCAATTTCCAGAGCGAACGGCTGGCGCTGGCGCTGATGGCCAACATGACGGCGCAATTGGCGCTGGAGGAAAGCCTGAAGTGGGCGCGCGAGCGTGAGGCGTTCGGCAAACCCATCGGCAAATTTCAGGTGATCAAACATCGCCTCGCCGAAATGGCCACGGCGCTGGAAGTGTCGCGCGAGTTCACTTACCGGCAAGCGGCGAAAATGGCGGCGGGGCAGAGCGTGATCAAGGAGATTTCCATGGCGAAGAACTTCGCCACCGACACCTCGGACCGGATCACCACCGAAGCCGTGCAGATTCTTGGCGGGCTCGGTTACATGCGTGAAAGCCTGGTGGAGCGGCTGTATCGGGATAACCGCATTCTGTCGATTGGCGGCGGGACGCGGGAAGTGATGAATGAAATCATCAGCAAGCAGATGGGGCTCTAAAAGCGAAAGATCGTCCGATGCATGATCGTTCCCACGCTTTGCGTGGGAATGCAGCCCGGGACGCTCCGCGTCCCTATCGCAAGCTGGAACGCAGAGCGTCCCTAGAGGCGTTCCCACGCGGAGCGTGGGAACGATCAATCTTTAGATCTTGATTATTTATCGGTCAAAGCAAACTGCGTCAGGCAAAACGTCGGGATACCCATATCCTCAAGACGCTGCGAGCCTTGCAGCTCTGGCAGATCAATGATCGCCGCCGCTTCATGCACCCGCGCGCCCATGCGGCGAATCAGGTTGGCCGCTGCGATCAGCGTGCCGCCGGTAGCGATCAGGTCATCGAACATCACCACCGAATCGCCTTCACACAGGCTGTCGGCGTGCACTTCCAGAAACGCTTCGCCGTATTCGGTCGCATAACCTTCGGCCAGTACGTCCGCCGGCAGTTTGCCTTGCTTGCGGAACAGCACCAGCGGCTTGTTCAACTGGTAGGCCAGTACCGAACCGATCAGGAAACCACGGGCATCCATGGCGCCGATGTGGGTGAAGTCGGCTTCGACATAGCGGTGGGCGAAGCTGTCCATCACCAGGCGCAGGGCCGTCGGCGACTGGAACAGCGGGGTGATGTCGCGAAAGATCACGCCCGGTTTCGGAAAGTCGATCACGGGGCGGATCAGGGATTTGATGTCGAAGGAGTCGAAGACCATCGGGGTGTCCTGGCAGGGCTGCAAACGGCGCAGTATACCCGCGGCTGAAACGATTCGCTCAACCGCGGGTCGTGATCAGCCTTCGATCGAGCCGCCGGCCAGCGCGCACAACTGGATCGGGTCGAGAATGTGAATCTCCTTGCCCTCGGCGGCAATCAATTCGTTCTGCTGAAAACGGGTGAACACCCGCGACACGGTTTCCACCGCCAGGCCCAGGTAATTGCCGATTTCATTGCGCGACATGCTCAGACGGAACTGATTGGCCGAGAAGCCGCGCGCGCGGAAGCGGGCCGACAGGTTGACCAGGAAAGTGGCGATGCGCTCGTCGGCGGTCTTCTTCGACAGCAGCAGCATCATTTGCTGATCGTCGCGAATCTCGCGGCTCATCACCCGCATCAACTGGCGGCGCAGTTGTGGTAATTGCAGTGCGAGTTCGTCGAGGCGCTCGAAGGGGATTTCGCAAACCGAAGTGGTTTCCAGCGCTTGGGCCGAGACCGGGTGTTTTTCGGTGTCCATGCCCGACAGTCCGACCAGTTCGCTCGGCAGGTGGAAGCCGGTCAGTTGTTCTTCGCCGGCATCGCTCAGGCTGAACGTTTTCAGCGCGCCGGAGCGGACTGCATAAACGGAATCGAAGGTGTCGCCCTGGCGGAACAGGAACTCGCCCTTCTTCAGCGGGCGGCCGCGTTTAACGATTTCGTCGAGCGCATCCATGTCTTCCAGATTCAGAGAAAGTGGCAGGCAGAGCGGGGCCAGGCTGCAATCCTTGCAGTGGGCCTGGTTGTGAGCGCGCAGTTTGACTGGCTCGGACATTTCTTCAATCCTTGTGGGAAAACACACATAAGCCGTAAGGGTAACCCACGGAAGGACATTCAGGCCAGCACGCGGCGGCGTTGTCCTACAGACATAAAGCCGCAGCACCGCCGGCCGATAACCCACTATCAGTACTCATCCAAGGAAGGCCCCGATGACCGCCATTGGCACGCTAAGCCCCGGTAGCAGCGGCATTGCTGCTTCGCCGGAGCTAACCGGTCCCGACGCTGCAATCGACCGCGACGACGCCTTGTCGAATGCGGCAACCCCGACCTTGGTCGAGGGCGTCAAAGTGTCGCTGTCCGGCGCGGCCATCGCCAAATCCGCCGCTGTCGGCGGCGAAAACAGTGACATCGACAACAGTGGCTTGCCGGAGAACATCCAGCAGTTGCTGAAGATGATTCGCAAGATCCAAAAAGAAATCATCGAGAAAAAAGCCCGCATGGCGGCGGTCATGTCAGACAGAACCCTCTCCAACGAGGAAAAGATCAACAAGCTCGCCGCATTACGTGGCGCCATCGCCGCCCTCAACAGCGGCCTGATCACCGCCAACCTTTCCTTGTCGAAAGTCATGAACCAGTCGGCGCTCAATCCTGACCAGAACCTCAAGGTCGGCTCGTTGCTGACCAAGCCTTAAATCACTCGCGAGAAACGCTGGCGGTTCTGCTGCTCCAGGTACGCATCGAAGACCATGCACACCGAGCGCACCAGCAATCGACCCGCCGGCAACACCTCGATGCGCTCGCGCTCGAACCTGATCAGGCCATCCTCGGCCATGCCTTGCAACTGCGGCCAGAGCGCGCCGAAGTAGCCTTGAAAATCGATGTTGAACTGCTGCTCGATCTCGGCGAACTCGAGTTTGAAATTGCAGATCAGCTGCTGAATCACTGCGCGGCGCAAGCGGTCGTCGGCGTTGCACACCAGACCGCGACTGGTCGCCAGTTGTGCGCTGGCCAGGCTGTTCTGATACGCGTTGAGGTCGCTGCTGTTCTGGCAGTACAGATCGCCGATCTGGCTGATCGCCGACACGCCCAGACCAATCAGGTCGCAATGGCCATGGGTGGTGTAACCCTGGAAGTTGCGTTGCAGGGTGTGCTCTTCCTGAGCGATGGCCAGTTCGTCATCAGGCAGGGCGAAGTGGTCCATGCCGATGTAGCGGTAGCCGGCAGCGGTCAGTTGCTCGATGGTGCGCTGGAGCATTTCCAGCTTGTGCGCCGGGCTCGGCAGTTCGCTGCTGTTGATTCGCCGTTGCGGCATGAAGCGTTCCGGCAGGTGCGCGTAGTTGAATACCGAGAGGCGATCCGGTTGCAGGCTGATCACTTCCTCGACGGTGCGGGCGAAATTGTCCGGTGTCTGCTTCGGCAGGCCGTAGATCAGATCAATGTTGATCGAACGAAATTGCAGGGTTCGCGCCGCATCGATCACCGCGCGGGTTTCTTCCAGGCTTTGCAGGCGATTGACTGCGCGCTGCACCGCCGGGTCAAGGTCTTGCAGGCCAATGCTGACCCGGTTGAAACCCAGTTCGCGCAGCAGGCCCATGGTCGACCAGTCGGCTTCGCGGGGGTCGATTTCGATGCCGTAATCGCCCGAATCATCGTTGAGCAGATTGAAATGCTTGCGCAGGTGCGCCATCACCTGGCGCAATTCGTCGTGGCTGAGAAAGGTCGGTGTGCCGCCACCGAAATGCAGCTGCTCGACGGTTTGCGCCGGGTCGAGGTGGCAGGCAATCAACTGGATTTCCTGCTCGAGCCGTTGCAGATACGGTTGCGCGCGGCCGCGGTCCTTGGTGATGACCTTGTTGCAAGCGCAGTAGTAACAAATGTTGGCGCAGAACGGCACATGCACGTACAGCGACAACGGCCGCTGCGCCTTGCGGCTGTCGCGCAGGGCATGGAACAGGTCGAAAGTGCCGACCTGACCGTGAAATTGCACGGCGGTCGGGTACGAGGTGTAGCGTGGCCCCGCCAGATCGTAGCGGCGGATCAGATCAGAGTCCCAACGAATGGCGTCGAGCATGCGGGCATTCCCCCGGATAGGCTGGCAGTGTGGCGAGTCTATCGGGGGGCGGCGATGGGGCTGTTGATTTGCATCAACAGCACAAGGTCAAAAGCTCGCAGCCTTCGGCAGCTCCTACCTTGGAATGCGACCTCCTGTAGGAGCTGCCGAAGGCTGCGATCTTTTGCTTTTAGTGACCCATAAGCCAATGCTGATGCGGCCCGGGCAAGGTCCACAGGCCAAACAGAATCACCAGCAAGCCCCCCGCCATGCGCACGCTGCGTTTGCGCAAGATCGCCGTCACCCGTTCAGCCGCCAGCCCGGTGGCGAGCAGTACCGGCCAGGTGCCGAGGCCGAAAGCGAGCATCAGCAACGCACTGTCCAGCGCATTGCCCTGACTCGCGCTCCACAGCAAGGTGCTGTAAACCAGCCCGCACGGCAGCCAGCCCCACAGCGCACCGAGCAGCAAGGCACGCGGCAGGCTGGAAACCGGCAGCAAGCGATTTGCCACCGGTTGAATAAAGCGCCACAAGCCACGCCCTACAGCTTCGATACGCGTCAACCCGCTCCACCAACCGGCTAGGTACAAACCCATGGCGATCAGCAGCAATCCGGCCAGTACGCGCATGAACAGCGCCGCCGGGCTGTTGGCGACTGCCCAGCCGGCCACGCCGATGAGCAGTCCCGCCGTGGCATAACTGAGAATCCGCCCCAGGTTATACGCCAGCAGCAGATGAAAGCGCCGGCTGCGCTGCTCTTTGGGAATCGCCAGGGTCAGCGCGCCCATCAGGCCGCCGCACATACCCAGACAGTGGCCGCCTCCGAGCAGGCCGAGAATCAGCGCCGAGACCAGCAGGGGCGCCAGTTCAAGCATGGGGCGGCGCCTTGTCGTCCGGTTTGCCGGCGTTGGCTTCGTCCACCGCGGCGGTGTGGTTGGGATCCTGATCGTCAAAAAGGATGCTGTGCGCCGGGCCGTCGAGGTCGTCGTACTGACCGCTGTCCACCGCCCAGAAGAAGATGTACACGGCGATGGCGACGATGAGCAAGGCAGCGGGAATCATCACATAGAGAGCTGGCATCGGTAACTCCAGGCCCGCGCGGCTCAGGCCGGCAGCGGGCGGGTTTGTGTCGGGCTGCCGGCGGCCGGCGCGCTCGGCAGACGAGTCAGGCGCAGGGCGTTGAGCACCACGGTCAGCGAACTGATCGACATGCCGACCGCCGCCCACACCGGAGTGATCCAGCCGAGGGCCGCGAACGGCAACATGAGGCCATTGTACAGCGCTGCCCACAGCAGGTTTTCGATGATTACCCGGCGCGTGCGCCGCGCCAGTGTGAAGGCTTGCACCAGGGCGTCGAGGCGGTTGGACAGCAACACCGCATCGGCGCTGGTTTTCGCCAGATCGGTGGCCGAGCCCATGGCCACGCTGATATCGGCCGCAGCCAGCACCGGCACGTCGTTGACGCCGTCGCCGAGCATCAGCACCTTGCGCCCTTCCTTGTGCAGTTGTTGCAGCACTCGCAGTTTGTCATCGGGGCGCAAGCCGCCACGGGCCTCGTCGATGCCCAGTTCGGCGGCGACACTGGCGACCATCGGCGAACTGTCGCCGGACAACAGCAAGGTGCGCCAGCCCCGCGCTTTGCAAGCCGCGAGCAGAGCGGGGGCATCGTCACGCAGGCGATCATCGAGCACCAGCCACGCCAGCGGCCCGTGGGTGTCGGCGAGCAGCAACCATTGTCCGGCTTCATCAGGCATTGACGGCAGTGCCGCGCCGCTCAGGGCGCAGGCAAATTCGGCCTGACCGATGCGCAAGCGTTGCTCACCGACCACGCCTTCCAGGCCCAGCCCCGGTGTGCTGTGCACGTCCTCGGCGGCCAGCGGCGCACGCCCGAAAGCGCGGGCAATCGGGTGTTCCGAACGGTTTTCCAGCGCAGCGGCAAGGCTCAGGCATTGCTCGCTGTCGAGCGCGCCGAGCGGGCGAATCGAGCGCAGCACCAAGCGACCTTCAGTGAGCGTGCCGGTCTTGTCGAAGATCACTGTGTCGATCTGGTTCAAGCCTTCCAGCACATGGCCGCGTGTCAGCAGCAGGCCGAGTTTGTGCAGGGTGCCGGTGGCGGCAGTGAGGGCGGTCGGCGTCGCCAATGACAGCGCGCACGGACAGGTCGCCACCAGCATGGCGAGGACGATCCAGAATGCCCGTGAGGAATCCAGCTGCCACCACAGCAGGCCGATCACTGCCGCCGCGATCAGCGACAACAGGAGGAACCATTGCGCGGCGCGGTCGGCGATTTCTGCCAGACGCGGTTTCTCCGCCTGAGCGCGATCGAGCAGGCGCACGATCGCGGAGAGACGCGTGTCCTGTCCCAGCGCCTGCACTTCGACGGTCAATGCGCCTTCGACATTGAGCGTGCCCGCAGTGACCGCATCACCGAGCGTGCGCGGCTGTGGCAGGTATTCGCCAGTCAGCAGCGATTCGTCGATGCTCGACTGGCCGTCGATGATCTTACCGTCAGCCGGCAGAATCGAGCCTGGCTGCACCAGAATCCGCTCGCCCACACGCAACTCACTGAGCAGGATGCGTTCGCTCTGGCCATCGCTATCCAGGCGCAGGCACGAGGCCGGCAACAGGTTGACCAGTTGCGCAGTGGCGGCAGCGGTGCGTTCGCGGGCGCGACGTTCCAGATAGCGTCCGGCGAGCAGAAACAGCGCGAACATGCCGACCGCATCGAAGTACAGCTCGCCGACCCCGGTGATCGACGTCCAGATTCCGGCGATGTAAGCACTGCCGATCGCCAGCGACACCGAGACGTCCATGGTCAGGTGGCGGGTGCGCAAATCGCGCATCGCGCCTTTGAAGAACGGCGCGCAGCTGTAGAACACGATCGGTGTGGTGAGAAACAGCGCGACCCAGCGCAGGATCGTGTGCAGCTCCGGGCTGAGGTCGATGTTGAATTCCGGCCAGGTAGCCATGGTCGCCATCATCGCCTGAAACCACAGCAAACCGGCGACGCCGAGTTGGCGCAGGGCCAGGCGATTCTCGCTGGCCAGTTGTTCGCTGGCGCGATCGGACTGGTACGGGTGGGCGGCGTAACCGATGTGGCGCAGCTCGGCGAGGATCTGGCTCAGCGGCAGTTGTGCATCGGCCCAGCGTACGTGCAGGCGATGGTTGGACAGGTTCAACCGCGCTTCGGCGACGGCGGGCAGGGTGCGCAGGTGTTTCTCGATCAGCCAGCCGCAAGCGGCGCAACTGATGCCTTCCATCAACAGGGTGGTTTCGGCTAGATCGCCTTCGTGGCGCACGAAGGGTTGCTGCACGTCGGCGCGGTCGTACAGCGCCAGTTCATCCGTCAGTTGCACCGGCAGCGCTTCGGGATTGGCCGAGGCTTCGCTGCGATGCTGGTAATAGCTTTCCAAACTACCGGCGACGATGGCTTCGGCCACCGCCTGGCAGCCCGGGCAGCAGAATTCCCGGGCCTGCCCGAGGACGACGGCGGTGAAGCGGCTGCCGGACGGGACGGGCAGGGCGCAGTGGTAGCAGGGGGTTGGACTGGTCATGGTGCGTGTTCCGATGATCGTTCCCACGCTCCGCGTGGGAATGCCTCCCCGGACGCTCCGCGTCCGCTTCGGCTGGGACGCGGAGCGTCCCTGGCTGCGTTCCCACGCAGGGCGTGGGAACGATCAGAGTAAAAGGCTTATTTTTTCAGGTCTTCCGCACCCTGCAATGGCTCATCACCCAGCAGCAGCTCCTTGTCATGGCTGACCAGCTCTTCTTCGAACATGCGCCACACGTGCTCATCCTGGCTGCCAAGCAACTCGACAAACCGTCGCCCTTCAACCTTGTCGCTCAACTGGCCGATGTAGCGCCCGCTCTCGCTGCCACTGCGGGTCAAAACAATCTTGCGATCCTTCTCCGGCTGGGTCGGCGAGATCAGGTTCAGTTCCAGGGTTTGCGGCTGGCTGTCACCGTTCAAGCGCAGATCGACTTCCCCGGTTACATCATCCAGATGCACCGCTGCACGCAGCTTCAGGGTTTGCGCCAGCAGCTCGCGATCCAGTGAACGGTTGATGCCTTTGCCCGCTTCGTAATAGTTGTCGTTGACCAGGTTGTCCGGGTTGTTCACCGCGATGGTCACCATCGACAGGGTCAAGGCCACCGAGCAGGCCAGAATCGCGATGATGATCCACGGCCAGAGGTGCTTGTACCAGGGACTTGCGGCGTTTGCAGCGGGCATGTTCAAAATTCTCTCAACGGATTTGTGGGCCGATGAATCGGCTCTTGGCTTCAACGTGGACGCTTTCGTCATCGGCATCCTTGAGGATGAATTTCACCTCGTTGGTGCTCGATGGCAGTTGTTCCGGTGCGCTGGATAACTCGACCGGCATGCTGACGATATCGCCGGCGGCCACCTTGATCTCGCGCTTGCCTTGCAGGCGCAGGTCCGGCAGGCCTTCGGCTTGCAGCAGGTAAGTGTGGTCGCGCTGATCCTTGTTCATGATCTTCAGGCTGTAGACGTTTTCGATCCGGCCTTCAGCGTTTTCGCGGTACAGCACGCGGTCTTTGCTGACGTCGAAACCGACCAGCGAACGCATGAAGAACGCGGCGACCAACAGGCTGATCATCGCCAGCAGCACTACGGCGTAGCCGATCAGGCGCGGTCGCAGTTTATGGGTTTTCTGCCCCGACAGGTTGTGTTCGGTGGTGTAGCTGATCAGCCCGCGTGGGTAATCCATCTTGTCCATGATGCTGTCGCAGGCATCGATGCACGCAGCGCAGCCGATGCACTCGATCTGCAGGCCATCGCGGATGTCGATGCCGGTCGGGCAGACCTGCACGCACATCGTGCAGTCAATGCAATCGCCCAGCCCCAGCGCCTTGTAGTCGATGCCTTTCTTGCGTGGGCCACGGCTTTCGCCACGGCGCGGGTCGTAGGAAACGATCAGCGTGTCCTTGTCGAACATCACGCTCTGGAAGCGCGCATACGGGCACATGTAGATGCACACCTGCTCACGCAACCAGCCGGCATTGCCGTACGTGGCGAGGGTGAAAAAACCGACCCAGAAATACGACCAGCCATCGGCCTGACCGGTGAAAAATTCGATGACCAGTTCGCGGATCGGCGAGAAGTAGCCGACAAAGGTCATGCCGGTGACAAAACCGATCAGCAGCCACAGCGAGTGCTTGGCCAGTTTGCGCAGGAATTTGTTGGCGCTCATCGGCGCCTTGTCGAGCTTGATGCGCTGATTGCGGTCGCCTTCGGTGACCTTTTCGCACCACATGAAAATCCACGTCCACACGCTCTGCGGGCAGGTATAACCGCACCAGACGCGCCCGGCGTACACGGTGATGAAGAACAGGCCGAACGCGGCAATGATCAACAGCCCCGAGAGCAGGATGAAATCCTGTGGCCAGAAAGTCGCGCCGAAGATGAAGAACTTGCGCTCCGGCAGGTTCCACCACACTGCCTGGTGACCGCCCCAGTTCAGCCATACCGTGCCGAAATACAGCAGAAACAACGCCGCACCGCCGAGCATCCGCAGATTGCGGAACAGGCCGGTGAAAGCCCGGGTGTAGATTTTTTCTCGTGAGGCATAAAGATCGACGCTGTTGTTCGCGTTCTTGCTCGGCGGCGTGACGTCGTGTACCGGAATCTGATTGCTCATCATTGCATCCCACGGCAGTGGAAAAATGCCTCGGTCGATACGTGCCAACCGAAGTCAAAAAGGGCTGTTGCAGTAGCGTGATGATACGCCTGCCGCTCTGGCTCAAGGGTGCGACCTTTGGTCGCGTTGGGTAAAAAATGCGGATGGTGTAGCGATTGCGCAAAAGCCTGACGCAGATCAATTGACTTGTTGAGTATGGACGCTTTTGCCGAAGCGGCTAGTTCATCTTTTCAATCGCTTGTTCAAGCAACAACCGTCGATGTCGCAAGTTGAACGACAAATCGTCCGTTATTGCCACTGCGGCTTCAAGAGGCCGCGGATTTGAATTGGGCTGCATGTTGCAAGTTATCGGGGTTGAAACATATAAACTTGATTGTTGTTTGTGAATGCTTTGAAGTTTTAGCTGTGTTCGCATAAGTTTTGCTCTCGCGAAATTCTTTTGCGTATTGATAGTTAACTTAAATGGAATTTAAAAGCATGAATTTGAATAATCTCAAGAGCATCTTTGTGGGTGCCTGGATGTTAGCTTCGGCTATTACCGTTCAGGCCACTACTGACATGCCGAAACACATGGTGTTTGCTTCAGATACTCAATATCCGTGGACGGACAAGACCGATCGCCGCATCCCCGAATCCGATTCCGAATTCAAGGAACGCTCGAAATGGCTGGTGGAAACCCAACTTGCGAGCATTGCCGAATTTAGAAATCAACACGGTTCTCAAGCGCAGGTTCCCTTGATGATCAATGGTGATATAACCGCATTCGGGCATGGCTGGCAGCGCTCGTTCATGAAGGATCTGCTGGATAAATATTTCAAGGGCGAATATCTCTACGGGCTTGGTAATCACGACTATGAAAACAATGTCGATGATTGCTTTAGCAATAGCTGTGCGGCAGGAAGTATCGTCGAGTTCAAGGAGCATCATGAAGGTAAGGTCGATAACTTTGATCTGAAGATTACCAGTGGCTTTCTGAGCAAGACCTATTCGGGCAGTCTCGCCTATTCGAAAAATATCGGCGAAGTGCATATGGTTCAGCTCAACAACGAACCGACCTATACCGCCCGGATTGCTCATCCATTGAACCCGACGACGTTCGAAATCAACGATGCGCTGGATTGGCTCGAGACGGATCTCAGGCTGGCGCGAGCGTCGGGCTACGCCATCATCATCAACATGCATAAACCGTTGAACCACATGGGAAGCCAGGCGCAACAGAAACGCTTCTACGACATGGTTAACAAATATCGAGTGACAGCGATTTTTGCCGGCCATTTGCACGAGGACGGAGGTGATGCCTATCAGCAAGGTAACGTGCCCATGTACCTGAGTGGCAGTACCTCTCAGCAAACCTATCTGATTGCCAGTTTCACTGAGGATCGCAAGCAACTCCAGGTGTACCTGGTGAAGAACAACCAATGGCGCAATCGAACGTTGATCGACACCACTGTGGTGCATTCAATCTTCGCCCAACGCCCCTGACAAAAGCCCCGCCGCTGATAGGGCGGGGTCTTCATCAATCAGGTGTTGGCAGCGATCCATGGGTTGATCAGATTGACGCCGCTGTGTTGGAAGTCCGCAATGTTGCGAGTTACCAGCGTAAGCCCGTGTACAAGCGCGGTGGCGGCGATCAAGGCGTCGCATTCATTGCTGCGGTCGGGAACATGCAATCGTGCGCACCGGGTGGCGACGCTGCTATCGACCGGCAGGATTCTGCCAGAGAACGCCGGTTTGACGTGATGTTCCAGCCAGTTGCGCAGCAGCTGGCCTTGTGAAGGGTCACGACGTTCGATACGCAGGACGCCCGTTTCCAGTTCCAGCACAGTGATTGCGGATAGATACAGGCTGGCTGGGGAAATGCTGTTTGCCCATTTCACCACATGCCTGTCGGCTTGGTTTTTGCGCAACTCGGAAACTACATTGGTATCCAGTAGAAACATCAGGAAAGGTCCACGCTGCGAGGAGTGATGACGGCGCGCTCGGGTTCGAATTCGATTTCAAGCGCATCCGGCATCGCCAGTAGCTCAACGATGCTGGTCTGGCAACCGGTCAGTTTCTGGTACTCCTCGATGCTGAGCAACACGTGGGCAGGCCTGCCTCGGTCAGTAATGATCACTGGACCTTGATGCGTGGCTTTTTTGGCTGCACTGGTGTCCTGGTTGAACTCGCGGCTGGAAATAGTGGTGATGGCCATCATGTTTGGCCTCCTGAAATTCTGATGTAGGAACGTTACTACCTTAAGATTTCCCCCGCAATCGGAAAGGCGGGTAGAGGACGATCGGTTTGTCGCTTTCATAAGGGCACCGGCGAAGGCGCCTCCCGCCAAGGCGTGAGGCGCTGGATATAGGGCGTAAATCGGTGTTTTTGCTGTCCTTTTCAGAGCAATCTACCGCCGCCGAGGCCGTCGAGTCCGCCACCGTTACCGGGGCTGTTCATGGTTTTCTGCGATACCTCGAGTAACGGTTTCACAGATGATCGTTCGAACCCTGCCCTATGGGTAGAGCCGGATTGAGGCTGATTTTGCAGTGTGCTTTGGTCATCTTTCGACATTGGGGCTTCATCCTTGAAGTAGTCCGATATGGTTTATCGGGGCGAAAAAAACCTACCGTGTTTATCAGCTCAGATCCATTGAGCAAGCGTTTCGAGTCATGAATGCCAGCATGCAAAAAGGCCCCGCCAATTCTCATTGGCGGGGCCTTTTTTGCTTCAAGCGTTGGCTTTACTCAGCCTTTGCCTCCGGCGCTTTTTCACCATGGGACAGGCTGTAAACATACGCCGCCAGCAGGTGCACCTTGTCGTTGCCCTGCAGTTGTTCCTGCGCCGGCATCTGGCCCTGACGGCCGTAGCGGATGGTTTGCTGCAGTTGCGCGAAGCTCGAGCCGTAGATGAATGCGCCCGGGTGTGTCAGGTCAGGCGCGCCCATGGCCGGGGTGCCTTTACCGGCAGGGCCGTGGCAAGCCACGCAGTTGGCGGCGAAGAGTTTCTGGCCGTTGGCCGGGTCGGCCTTGGTGCCTTCCGGCAATTTACGGCCATCGAGGTTGGTCACCACGTAGGCAGCCACATCGGCCACGCCTTGCTCGCCGATCACTTCAGCCCACGCCGGCATCACCGCGTGGCGACCGCCCATGATGGTGGTCTTGATGGTTTCCGGCTCACCGCCCCAGCGCCAGTCGGCGTCGGTCAGGTTGGGGAAGCCATAGGCGCCCTTGGCGTCGGAACCGTGGCACACCGAGCAGTTGGACGCGAACAGACGGCCGCCCATCTTCAGTGCTTGCGGATCCTTGGCGACTTCTTCGATCGGCATCGCCGCGAACTTGGCGAAAATCGGACCGAAGCGAGCGTCCGAACGGGCCATTTCCTTTTCCCACTCGTGGACGCCGGTCCAGCCGGTCTGGCCGTTGGCGAACGCGGTCTGCTTCTCGGTATCCAGATAGTTGTAGCCCGGCAGCAGACCTTTCCAGTTGCCCAGACCCGGGTACAGCACCAGATAACCCAGGGCAAAAATGATGGTGCCGACGAACAGCATGAACCACCATTTCGGCAGCGGGTTGTCGTACTCCTCGATCCCGTCGAAGGAGTGGCCGACCGTCTCGTCCGTCTGTTCGCTACGCTGGCCCTTGCGGGTCGACAGCAGCAGCCAGGTCAGGGCGAAGATCGTACCGAGACTGAGGACTGTGACGTACAGACTCCAGAATGTAGTCATTCTTTGTTACTCCTAGAAGCTTGCTCGACGTGCTTGATGGCTTCGGGATCATCGGCAAAAGGCAGCATGGTCGCATCGTCGAATTCCGACTTGCGCTTGGGGCTGAACACCCACAAGGCCAGACCGATGAAGGCCACCATCACGACCACGGTGCCCAGGCCTCGAATCATCCCGATATCCATCAGATTCACCGTTTGCTTTTGATGATGGTGCCCAGGCCTTGCAGATAGGCCACCAGCGCGTCCATTTCGGTTTTGCCCTTCACGGCATCCTGTGCACCGGCGATGTCTTCGTCGGTGTAAGGCACGCCGAGGGTGCGCAAGACTTCCATTTTTTTCGCGGTTTCCTTGCCGTCGAGCTTGTTTTCCACGAGGAACGGGTAAGCCGGCATTTTCGACTCGGGGACCACGTTGCGCGGGTTGTACAAGTGCGCACGTTGCCAGTCATCGGAGTAACGACCGCCCACGCGGGCCAGGTCCGGACCGGTACGTTTGGAACCCCACAGGAACGGGTGGTCCCAGACGCTTTCACCGGCAACCGAATAGTGGCCGTAGCGTTCGGTTTCAGCGCGGAACGGACGGATCATCTGCGAGTGGCAGCCGACACAACCGTTGGCGATGTACACGTCGCGGCCTTCCAGTTCCAGCGCCGAGCGCGGCTTCATGCCCTCGACCGGCTTGTTGGTGACGTCCTGGAAGAACAGCGGAACGATTTGGGTCAGGCCACCGACGCTGACGGCGATGACCATGAAGAAGGCCAGCAGGCCAATATTCTTCTCGACAGCTTCATGCTTCATCAGTGAGCTCCAACGACGGCAATCTTGGCGGCGGCTTCGGCTTCAACCGGATCCGACGCACGAACGGTGCGGTACACGTTGTAAGCCATCAGCAGCATGCCGCTGGCAAAGAAAGCACCGCCCAGCGCGCGGACGATGAAGCCCGGGTGGCTGGCCTGCAGCGCTTCGACGAACGAGTAGGTGAGGGTGCCGTCATCGTTGATTGCACGCCACATCAGGCCCTGGGTGATGCCGTTGACCCACATCGAGGCGATGTAGAGCACGGTGCCGATAGTGGCAAGCCAGAAGTGCGCATTGATCAGCCCGGTGCTGTGCATTTGCGCCCGGCCGAACAGTTTCGGAATCATGTGGTAGATCGCGCCGATCGAGATCATCGCTACCCAACCGAGGGCGCCGGCGTGTACGTGGCCGATGGTCCAGTCGGTGTAGTGCGAGAGCGAGTTGACGGTCTTGATCGCCATCATCGGCCCTTCGAAGGTCGACATGCCGTAGAACGCCAGCGACACCACGAGGAAGCGCAGGATCGGGTCGGTGCGCAACTTATGCCAGGCGCCCGACAGGGTCATCATGCCGTTGATCATGCCGCCCCAGCTTGGCGCCAGGAGGATGATCGACATCGCCATGCCCAGCGATTGTGCCCAGTCCGGCAGGGCGGTGTAGTGCAGGTGGTGCGGGCCGGCCCAGATGTACAGGGTGATCAGCGCCCAGAAGTGCACGATCGACAGACGATAGGAATAGATCGGGCGTTCGGCCTGTTTCGGCACGAAGTAGTACATCATCCCGAGGAAACCGGTGGTCAGGAAGAAACCCACCGCGTTGTGGCCGTACCACCACTGGATCATCGCGTCAGTGGCACCGGAGTAAGCCGAATACGACTTGAACAGGCTGACCGGCAGCGACATGTGGTTGACGATGTGCAGCATCGCGGTGACGACGATGAACGCGCCGTAGAACCAGTTGCCAACGTAGATGTGCTTGGTTTTGCGCTTGGTGATGGTGCCGAAGAACACCAGACCGTAAGTGACCCAGACAATTGCCAGCAAAATGGCGATCGGCCATTCCAGCTCGGCGTATTCCTTGGTGGTGGTGTAACCCAGCGGCAAGGTAATGATTGCGCCGACGATGACCGCTTGCCAGCCCCAGAAGGTGAAGGCCGCGAGGCTGTCGGAAATCAGTCGCGTCTGGCAGGTTCGCTGCACGACATAGTAGGAAGTGGCAAACAGTGCACAACCGCCGAAGGCGAAAATCACCAGGTTTGTGTGCAACGGGCGCAAGCGTCCAAAGCTCGTCCACGGCAGACCGAAGTTCAGTTCCGGCCAGACCAGTTGCGAGGCGATGAAGACACCGAGCCCCATGCCAAGGATCCCCCAGACCACCGTCATGATGGCGAACTGGCGGACTACCTTATAGTTATAAGCAGTCGGACTGATTGCTGTGCTCATTCTAAGGTTCCACGGTTTGGGTATTTTTATAGGGATAAAATCGGCCGCAAGTATGTATAAAGCAGGGGGTCATTGCAACGCGCCATGACCTGGGTCAATGCTTTCCAACGCTGATTCTGCGGCCTTTCCATGCGCCGCGTAGGGTCAAAAATGGCCTCTGACAAAATGTCGCAGTGCGCGTAAAAAGCCCGCAATCCGGATCGCCGTCAACGGTGCCCGTTCACAGGTTGTGATCGGGGGATTGAGGGCAATCGGCGCAACAGCCGTTATCTACCTGCGTTTGCGGCGAATCCATCAACCGGTTCACGGCGCGCGTCGTTCGGGATTGATCTGGAAACCGACTTCATCTGGTCCGCTTCGATGAAGCGTAGACCCGAATCCGGGGTTCCGAAAGGAGAGGGCGTGAGGGGTGCGACAAAAAGAAGCAGCTACGAGCTGCAAGCTGCAAGCGACAAGTGGGTACAAGTCGCTTACAGATTTGTATACATAGATGTTGCTTTTACTTGGAGCTTTCAGCTTGAAGCTTGCCGCTCAATTGCTCATCATTTTTCGAAAGGCTGTACACATAAGCGGCAAGCAATTGCACTTTATCGTTGCCTAGCAATTCGTTCTGCGCTGGCATATGCCCCTGACGACCATGGCGGATGGTCTGTTCCAGTTGGGTCAGGCTGGTGCCATAAATGAAGCCGGCCGGATGGGTCAGGTTGGGTGCGCCCATCGCCGCAGTGCCCTGGCCGGTGGCGCCATGACAGGCAACGCAAGTGGTACTGAACGCTTGTTGCCCGGCTTGCAGATCTGCCTTGCTGTCGGCAGGTAGCGGCAGGCCGGCCAGTTCGTGGCGCACATAAGCGGCAACGTTTTTCACCCCGGCCTCACCGAGCACTTCGCCCCAGGCCGGCATCGCCGCCATGCGGCCACCCATGATGGTGGTCTTGATCGTCTCGGCATCGCCGCCCCAGCGCCAGTCGCTGTCAGCAAGGTTAGGGAAGCCGAACGCGCCCTTGGCATCCGAGCCGTGGCACACCGAGCAATTGGAGGCGAACAGACGACCGCCCATTTTCAGCGCCTGCGGATCCTTGGCCACTTCTTCCAGGGGCATGGCGGCGAATTTGGCGAAGATCGGACCGAACCGGGCGTCCGCCTTGTTCATTTCCTTTTCCCACTCATGCACGCCGGTCCAGCCATCCTCGTAACCGGGCAGGATGCCTTTCCAGTTGCCCAGGCCCGGATACAGAACCAGATAGCCCACCGAGAACACCAGCGTGCCGGCGAACAGCATGAACCACCACTGCGGCAGCGGGTTGTCGTACTCCTCGATGCCGTCGAAGCTGTGGCCCATGGTCTGGTCGACGCTGCCCTTGGTCTCGCCCCGACGGGTGCCGATCAGCAGCCAGGTCAGGCCGATCAGGCTGCCAATGGTCAGTACGCAGATCCACGTACTCCAGAAGGTGGTCATGGCCGGGTACTCCTTGTTTCAGGGGCTGAAATTGTTTCGGATAGTGGCTCGTCGGCGAACGGCAGCAGGCGCGCTTCGGCGAATTCCGGGGTGCGCTTGCGGTTGAACACCCACAAGGTCAAACCGACGAAGGCGATAAACACCACGACCGTGCCGAGGCCGCGGATCAGGCCTGCACTCATTTCAATGACCATGGCTCACCTCTTGCTCTTGATCGCAGTGCCGAGCACTTGCAGATAGGAAACGAGGGCGTCCATTTCGGTCTTGCCCTTGAGGCTGGCGACCGCGCCGCTGATGTCGTCGTCGGTGTACGGCACGCCGAGGGTGCGCATGGTTTTCAGCTTGGTTTCGGTGTGGCTGCTGTCGACCGCTTGGGTGACCAGCCACGGATAGGCCGGCATCTTTGATTCCGGCACAACGTTGCGCGGGTTGTACAAGTGCGCGCGGTGCCAGTCATCCGAGTAGCGCGCACCAACCCGGGCGAGGTCCGGACCGGTACGTTTCGAACCCCACAGGAACGGGTGATCCCAGACGCTTTCGCCGGCAACCGAGTAGTGCCCGTAGCGTTCGGTTTCGGCGCGGAACGGGCGGATCATCTGCGAGTGGCAACCGACGCAGCCTTCGCGGATGTAGATGTCGCGGCCTTCCAGTTGCAGCGCGGTGTAGGGCTTCATGCCTTCCACCGGTTTGTTGGTGACGTCCTGGAAGAACAGCGGGACGATCTGGGTCAGGCCGCCGATGCTCACGGCGAACACCATCAGCAGCATCAGCAGGCCGACGTTCTTTTCAATCGTTTCGTGTTTCATGGCGGACTCCTCAGGCCATCTGCGCGGCAGCGACGACGTCGGCAGGCTGCGAGGCCCGCACGGTGCGCCAGGTGTTGTAAGCCATCAGCAACATGCCGCTTAAGAAAATCGCCCCGCCGATCAGCCGCACGACAAAGCCCGGATGGCTGGCCACCAGGGTTTCGACGAAGGAGTAGGTCAGCGTGCCGTCCTCGTTGACTGCGCGCCACATCAGGCCCTGGGCGATGCCGTTGACCCACATCGAGGCGATGTAGAGCACGGTGCCGATGGTCGCGAGCCAGAAATGCGCGTTGATCAGGCCAACGCTGTGCATCTGCGCCTTGCCGAAGATTTTCGGGATCATGTGGTACAGCGCGCCGATCGAAATCATCGCCACCCAGCCGAGCGCGCCGGCGTGAACGTGGCCGATGGTCCAGTCGGTGTAGTGGGAGAGGGCGTTTACCGTCTTGATGGCCATCATCGGGCCTTCGAAGGTCGACATGCCGTAGAACGCCAGCGACACCACGAGGAAACGCAGGATCGGGTCGCTGCGCAACTTATGCCACGCGCCCGAGAGGGTCATCATGCCGTTGATCATGCCGCCCCAGCTCGGTGCCAGCAGGATCAGCGACATCACCATGCCCAGCGATTGCGCCCAGTCCGGCAGCGCGGTGTAGTGCAGGTGGTGCGGGCCGGCCCAGATGTACAGGGTGATCAGCGCCCAGAAGTGCACGATCGACAGGCGATAGGAATACACCGGACGCTCGGCCTGTTTCGGCACGAAGTAATACATCATGCCGAGGAAGCCGGCGGTGAGGAAAAAGCCCACAGCGTTGTGGCCGTACCACCACTGCACCATGGCGTCGGTTGCACCGGCGTACACCGAGTAGGACTTGGTGAAACTCACCGGCAACTCGAGGTTGTTGACGATGTGCAGGATCGCCACGGTGATGATGAACGCGCCGAAGAACCAGTTGCCCACATAGATGTGTTTGGTTTTGCGCTGCATGATCGTGCCGAAGAACACGATCGCATAGGCGACCCAGACGATGGTGATCAGGATGTCGATCGGCCATTCCAGTTCGGCGTATTCCTTGGAGCTGGTGTAACCCAGCGGCAGGCTGATCGCCGCCAACAGGATCACCAACTGCCAGCCCCAGAAGCAGAACGCGGCGATTTGCGGCGCGAACAATTGCGTCTGGCAGGTGCGTTGCACCGAATAAAAAGAGCTGGCGAACAGCGCGCAGCCACCGAAGGCGAAGATCACCGCGTTGGTGTGCAGCGGGCGCAGACGGCCGAAACTGGTCCAGGGCAAATTGAAGTTGAGTTCCGGCCAGACCAATTGCGCCGCGAGAAAAACCCCGAGGCCCATGCCGACGATGCCCCACACCACCGTCATAATGGCGAATTGGCGGACCACCTTGTAGTTGTAGGCGGTACTGATAGAAGTGTTCATGGTTCCCCATCCACGGTTCAGCCGAAGTGAGCGCGCGCAAACGACGCGAATCCTTCGCCTGGAGTTATAGGCAGACTAAAAGCGAGGCAAGCATGGACAAACAGCACAAGGCCAGTATTGACGGGGATCAATGGGCGCAGTGTGTGCTCGATCATGGGTGGCTATGGGATGCCGCTGTTGGTGAGGCTTCGGCAACGCTGATTCTGGCCCACGGGGCGGGGGCGCCGATGGACAGCGAGTGGATGAACGACATGGCTAGGCGCCTTGCCGGGCTTGGGGTCAACGTGTTGCGCTTTGAGTTTCCGTATATGGCGCAGCGGCGGGTGGATGGGGTGAAGCGGCCGCCGAATCCTGCGCCGAAACTGTTGGATTGCTGGCGGGAGGTGTTTGCGCTTGTGCGGCGTCATGTCGCTGGGGTTTTGGCGGTTGGCGGCAAGTCGATGGGCGGGCGGATGGCGAGTCTGGTGGCGGATGAGTTGGGGGTGGATGCGTTGGTATGTCTGGGGTATCCGTTTTATGCGGCTGGGAAGCCGGAGAAGCCGCGGGTTGAGCATTTGGCTGGGTTGAAGACGCGGACGTTGATTGTGCAGGGGGAGCGGGATGCTCTGGGGAATCGCGAGGCGGTTGCGGCTTACAGCTTGTCACCGAGTATTGAGGTGACTTGGCTGGCGGCAGGGGATCATGATTTGAAGCCGCTGAAGGTTTCTGGGTTTACGCACTCCGATCATTTGGCGGGTGCTGCGCAGAAGGTGGCTGAATTTCTCCGTGACTGATTTTGAGTCGGGCCGGATTTTGCGTTGCATGAAGATCGGCTCCCTTTCCCCCTCGCCCCCTTGGGGGCGGTCCGACGTTTCGGGAGGGTTAGGG